>WLND01000182.1 GCA_009726075.1 Actinomycetota bacterium | reverse complement strand
GTAGTCGAGCGGTCGTTCCGGCAGATTGTCCGGTCGCTGCGGCGGGTGGACCCACCCCGGCAACGGCACCCGATGGCCGTGACCTTCCGCCGTTCGTCGGCGCCAAATCTCAGCGGAGGGCGCCGCGCGTCTGACAGGCCTTGCAGAGCCTGCGCGACGCACGGCCCTGCCCTCAACGCGTAGGTTGCGGGCGGTAGTCGAGGTGCCACCCAACGTCAACCCGCTTGACAACCTCGTGGGAGACGTCAACGCGCTTGACGACCTCGTGCGAGACGCCCATCCGCCCGGCGGAGTGAGCGCCATGGGCAAGGACAGGAGTGGATTCATGCTCATAGACGCGGCCCTGAGGTGACTGCCAGAAGCATCGTCCGCTTGAGTGGCTTTCGAGCATGCTCCAACCACCATGAGTCTTCAACTGGTGGTGACGTGTGCACAGTGCTCCGAGGTTGTCGCGGTCGGTGCCACCTCCCTGACTCCAAGGGACCGCGTGGTCGGTCTGGCAGGCGACGGCGTTCCGCGCGCAACCAGGGAAGCGGCACGTTTGGTCGCGCGCCGCGATGAACTCGCGCAAGCGCTTGGGCACCGCGTAGGTTCGGCGGCCGAAGTCGAGGAGTTCGCCGGTGAGGCCATCGGTGACGAGGCGGCGCATTGTCGCGTCGCCAAGGAGTCCGCGGGCGACTTCGGCGGAGATGTCGCCGGATCCGACGAGTTCTGCGCTGCCATCGCGAAGGCCGAGGAGGGTTTGGAGGTCGATCACCAGATTCACGTGGGCGCGGATGGGCCCCGCAGGCTGGGTGGTTTCAGGCGTTGTCGAGGTAGCCGCAGGGAGGAGGACGAGTTCGCACAGGGCCCGCGCCCGGTACTCGCCCGCGGTGAGCCGAGGAACGTGGTCGGCGGGGAGTTGCTCCTGCGTACCTTGCCCTCGGGAGCCATGGTCCCTGCCATCGACTCCAGCCGGCCGTAGCTGCTTGGCTCGCAGTCTCACGGAGGCAAGGCATGCGTGAGCCTGCTCGGTGCCCATTCGAGCAATCAGTGTCGATAGGCCGTCGGGCTCGTCAATAACGAACACGTCACAGGTCCGCACGGCCGCGGCCTCACGCCGTCGGGCCTCGGCTGGATCGATGGCCATCGTGGCTTGGTTTGCGGCCCGTCGCGTGCGGGCGAGGGTAGACCGCTGAGCCACGGGAAGCACTCGATCTTGTAGCCGTCGGCATGCGAGGACGAAATCGGGACTGTCGGCGCTCGTCGTGTTCGACCCGCATCGAAGGCGCTGGGCGGCGGAGACCACGATCGCCGCGTGGCTGGGGGCGATGGTGCCTTTTGCCATGGCCGCGCGCGTTGCCGCGAGCGGGCCGGCGAGCAATCGCGAGCTGTCGATGCGGACTTGGGCAGTTGCGGGGGACAGGCGAAGGGCTGCTGCCACCTCCTCACGGATCGCATCGGCGATGGTGACACGACCCTGGGGTCCTTCGCCCAGGACATCGGGCGGGAGCACGACGTCGTGGACGAACCTCTCCGCGCCCGCCACACGGACATATGCGGGAGGCTGGAGGGAAGCCCACCAGGAGGTGATGCGCTCGTGGATCATCAGCCATGTGAGTGCGTCGTGGCCGCTCAGCGCCTGCGGGTCGATGTTGATGAGTGCTGTCATGGTCGTCGGCGAAGGGTCGGCCGAGAGGAGTTCGCCGAGGTACTCGTCCATGGAGGCGGTCCGGTCGTGGCCGTCGTCGACGTGCGTTGCGACGTCCGCTCGAGACAGGTGGTCCGCGAGTCTCGAGTCGCCCGATAGGGATTGGTCGGCTGTGCCATACGAGTCGGCCGACTGCGTTGGTGCCGAACGCGCAACGAACGTGCGCACCGGCCCCTGCACTGAATCGAACATGAGTTCGAATCTACGACGACCCCCTGACATCTTGCGCATCCTCGCGTGGAAACGAGCGACCATCCCGTCGCGGGCAGGGGGATGTCAGGGGCGTCAATAGGATTGCGGCATGACGGCAATCACGCGGGCTGAAGTCGCCCACCTCGCCACGCTCGCGCGCCTTGAGCTCACCGAGCGTGAACTCGATCATTACGCCGAGCAGCTCGACGTGATCCTGCAGTCGGTCGCTCGAGTGTCGGAGGTGGCTACCGCAGACATCCCAGCGACATCCCATCCGCTGCCCCTCGAAAATGTATTTCGCGACGATGTCGCCAAGCCAGGGCTCGACCGACACGAGGTCTTGGCCATGGCTCCTGCGCACGAGGACGATCGCTTTCGGGTACCGCGTATCTTGGACGAGGAGTAGAAGTGTCGATCGTCGGATCAGACCTGACGCGGCAGACCGCGAGCGTTCTGGCCCAGGCCATCGCGGCCGGGGAGGCGTCGGCGCTCGATGTGACGCAGGCGCACCTGCAGCGCATCGGCGACGTCGATGAGCGCGTTCACGCCTTTCTCTATGTCGATACCGAGGCAGCGTTGGCTTCGGCAAGGGCCGTCGACGCTAAGCGCGCTGCCGGTGAACCGCTCGGTCCGCTGGCCGGTGTGCCCTTGGCGCTGAAGGACGTCCTCACGATGCGGGGGGTGCCGACAACCTGCGGCTCGCGGATCCTCGAAGGCTGGCGACCCCCCTACGACTCGAGCGTGGTGGAGCGGCTCCGCGCCGCCGACATCGTGATCCTGGGCAAGACGAACATGGACGAGTTCGCGATGGGCTCGTCAACGGAGCACTCGGCCTACGGACCAACCCACAATCCTTGGGACCTCGAGCGTATCCCCGGGGGTTCCGGCGGCGGATCGGCCGCGGCGCTGGCTGCTTTCGAGGCCCCGCTAGCCATTGGTACCGACACTGGCGGGTCGATTCGTCAGCCCGCCGCCGTTACCGGCACCGTCGGGGTCAAGCCCACCTACGGGGCAGTCCCTCGCTACGGCCTCGTGGCCCTGGCCTCATCCCTTGACCAGGCGGGCCCGTGCGCGCGCACGGTCCTGGACACCGCACTTCTCCACGCCGCCATAGCCGGGCACGATCCTCGCGATTCGACGTCGATCAACGCTGCAGTGCCGGATGTGGTCGCGGCCGCGCTCAAGGCCGACGTCCGTGGCATGCGCATTGGCATCGTTACCGAACTCGGCGGCGAGGGCTACCAGGCCGGCGTTGCCCAGCGCTTCACCGAGGCGCTCGCGATCCTCGAGCACCTCGGCGCGGAAATCGTCGAGGTCGCATGCCCGAGTTTCGAGTACGCACTCGGGGCCTATTACCTGATTCTTCCCTCGGAGGCATCGAGCAATCTGGCTCGTTTCGACGGCATGCGCTACGGGCTCCGTGCTGGCGACGACGGCAGCCATTCGGTCGAGCAGGTGATGTCGATGACGCGCGAAGCGGGGTTCGGTGCCGAAGTGAAGCGCCGAATCATGCTCGGCACATACGCGCTGTCCAGCGGCTACTACGACGCCTATTACGGGTCGGCTCAGAAGGTGCGAACACTCATCATGCGTGACTTTGCTGCAGCATTTGCCTCGGTGGATGTGCTCGTCTCCCCAACCGCACCCACCACCGCCTTTAAGATCGGCGAGAAGGTCGACGATCCGCTCGCGATGTATCTCAACGACATAGCGACGATTCCGGTCAACCTCGCAGGCAACGCCGCGATGTCGCTGCCCGTCGGGCTCGCACCGGAGGACGGCCTCCCGGTCGGCTTCCAGATCATGGCCCCGCCGATGGCCGATGACCGGCTGTACCTCGTCGGGGCGGCGCTTGAATCTGCGTTGCTCGATTCCTGGGGACATCTGCTGATCGAGGAGGCTCCGGCCCTATGACCATCGCCATGCCAGACACGATTCCGTACGACGAGGCACTGCGCCTGTTCGATCCGGTCTTCGGCCTTGAGGTCCATGTCGAGATGGGTACCAACTCGAAGATGTTCTGCGCCTGCCCAACGGCCTTCGGCGCTGAAGTGAACACCCAGGTGTGCCCGGTGTGCCTGGGCCTGCCCGGCTCTATGCCCGTGGTGAATCGCGTTGCGGTCGAGTCGACCATCCGCATCGGCCTGGCGCTCAACTGCTCCATCGCCAGTTGGTGCCGCTTCGCCCGTAAGAACTACTTTTACCCTGACATGCCCAAGGACTATCAGATTAGCCAGTATGACGAGCCGCTGTGCTCGGATGGCTACCTTGATGTCACCGTCCAGACCGACGATGGTCCGCAGGTGGTGCGTGTCGAGATCGAGCGCGTGCACATGGAAGAAGACACCGGAAAGCTGACCCATACGGGCGGATCCACTGGTCGTATCCACGGCGCCGATTACTCCCTGGTCGACTACAACCGTGCCGGGATCCCACTGATCGAGATCGTGACCAAGCCGGTTGCGGGTGCGGGGCACCTGGTGGCGGACGTCGCCAAGGCCTATGTCGCAGAATTGCGCGACCTCATGCGTGCCCTCGAGGTATCCGATGTGCGGATGGAAGAGGGTTCGCTGCGCTGTGACGTCAATCTCTCCCTGAACAAGCCGGGGGCCCCGATGGGCACGCGCAGCGAGACGAAGAACGTCAACTCCCTTCGCTCAGTGGAGCGTGCGGTGCGGTCCGAGGTCGAACGGCAGGCGGCCCTGCTCACTGCGGGCGGCCGAGTGGTCCAGGAGACCCGCCACTTCCACGAGGACATCGGCCGAAGCACGTCGGGCCGGTCCAAGGAGGAGGCGGAGGACTACCGCTACTTTCCGGAGCCCGACCTCGTGCCGATCGCCCCGTCGCTCGCCTGGATCGATGAGCTTCGGGCGACCCTGCCTGAACTTCCGTCGGCGAAGCGCGACCGGCTCCGGGCCGAGTGGGGCATCAACGATCACG
>WLND01000181.1 GCA_009726075.1 Actinomycetota bacterium | reverse complement strand
TAGGTCGCGAAGCGGTGGTCATACAGGTTCATCATCTTGGCCTCGTAGAGCGGGAGGTATCGGGTCGCTGTTCCGAGAGAGAGAGAGAGAGAGAGAGAGAGAGAGTCAGGACGGACGAACACGTTGCCCTGCAGGACGAATCCCTCGGCCTCGAGCTCCTCGCGAGTGCGGAACAGGTGCGAGTCATTCGACATGTGGAACATCGTCGAGAACTTCAGGCCCCACGGGTTGCCGTCGGGGTCGCCGTCCTTGATGAGCACCGGGAAGCGCCGGTAGATCTTCAGGGTGATCTCGGCGTCCTTGCGGGATGCGAAGACCGGCAGTGTGCCGGTGTTGGGGTTGAGGAGCAGGATCTCCTCGTTGCTCAGCTCGAATCGGGCCATGAGCGCCTGCGACGGGTCGTGGAGCATGAAGGCGAGCGGCACTCGCTCGGCGACGCGGTCGCGTCCGGTCATGCAGGTGACCGCGAAGCGAAAGCGCGAATCAACGCCCTCGAACAGCGGCTGCCGATTCTCGAAGTCGGTGAAGCCGCCCAGCCGGCCGCTACGAAGGGTGTCGGAGAAGAAGTCCGCGGTCGTGGCATCGGTCGCCAGCCCGGTCGGCGTGATGATGCCGCACTGTCCCTCGGGGTCGATCGATCCTCGCAGTGTCTCGGCGAACACGCTGTAGGTGTTGATGTCACCGCGGCCGGTGAGGGGGTAGCGCCCGCAGGTGCGCAGGATATGGCTCTCGCCATCGGCCCTGCGCAGGGCTCGATTGAACTCCGCGGACAGCGCCGGCTGCTCGGTCGTGAGCGCTTCGATGAGGCGCTTGCGGGCGGCCGCATTCGGTGCCTTGGCTATTGCCTCGTCGCGTGCGGCGAAGAACTCCTGCTCCTGCAGCTTGATTCGCTCCCACGGCGGATTGCCGAGCATGGCGGTGAAGCCCCCCGACCATCCGCTGGCCGGGTCGGCCCCGGCTGCGTGGTCGACCCGGAATACCTGCGGGAACTCCAGGTGCCAGTGGAAGAACCGGTAGTCGATCGCCTCGCGCTCAATGGTGGCGATCACAGCCGGATCGACGTTCCCTGGGTCGTCCTGCAGCGCCTGGAGGGTCGAGTGAGTGATGGCCGGATCGCCCTGCCGCTTGGGCTGCACGAATGCGGCGCACCACGCATCGGCGACCTGCCGAGCTCGTGCGTAATCGGGATCGTTCTGCAGATCGCGGAATCGCTGAGCCTGCTGGTGTGCATCGGCCAGGGAGGGCGCCGCTCCCGTGTCGACCTTCGCCACCTTCGTGGCGAGGTCGGTATTGGTGGCATGGAGGCCACCGGTCGTGAAGAGCTCGCCCTGGTCGGCCTGCTCGCGCTCGGCCCTGTTGCGCTTCTTCAGGCTCGAGGTCCACGCCTTGTCGTCGCCGGTGAGGGCGACGAACGCGGCATCGGGCAGACCCTCCTCGAGCAGCCTGGGCGTCACTCCGAGCAGGGCATTGCCGACCTTGATATGGGCATCGAGGAACGACAGCGGCCGGCCCTCCTGCATCGCCTCGAGCCACAGGCTCACCTTCGCGAGCTCGGCTGCCATCGGGTTGAGGTCGATGCCGTAGATGCACCGGGCGACGACATCGTGCAGTGCTTCGTGCACGTCGGCAGGAGTCGGGTCGAGCTCGCCGGTTCGCACCGTTGCGAGCCGGCTCGCGATCCGCCGCGCCGCCGCGACGAGAAAGTGCCCGGAGCCGCAGGCCGGGTCGCAGATGGTCATGGCGAGCAACGCCTGCTCGGGGTCCTTCTCCTTCTCCGCCTCGTCGAGAAGCGGGTCGAGGGCCTGGTCGAGCACGAGGTCGATGAGGCTCGTGGGCGTGTAGTAGGAGCCGGATGTCTTGCGGTCATTGCCGGCGAGGTTCTCGAGGGTGAAGATGCGGCCCAGCCGGTCGTGCCGGGGAACGAGCTCGAGCAGGCTCTCGTAGATGCTGCCGAGCTCCTCAGCACCGAGGTTTCGGTAGTCGACGATGCGCGGTGGGGAGTTCTTCGGCTGAACCACGCTGAGCCGCCGGATCGCCGTGAGCAGCGCCTCATTCGGCAATCGCTGGCCGATCACCACGTCGATCGGCTCATGATTGAAGATCCCGCCGAGGCCAGGCAGGCCCAGCTCAGGCAGGCCGCGCTCATCGCCGAGCCCGGAGATGACAAGCTGCAGGCCCTGCCAGAGGTCGGTATGGCGGGCACCGCGGCGCTTGCGTGCGAGGGCGCGCAGACGGCCGGTCGAGAAGTAGTCGCGATAGCGCTGGAGCGCGACCTGATCGGCCGCCGGATCCTGGAGCAGGCCCCGGTCCTCGGCGACGAACAGGAAGAGCAAACGGTAGACGAGGCGAAGCAGCGAGCGGTGATAGTCCTCGAGCCGCAGCTCACCATCCGAGATGCGCACGCCGAGGTCATTGCCCGGGCTCTGCAGGAACCCGGTGCCCAGGGCCTCGATGGCATCCTTCACGCCGTCTCGGAGCAGGCCAAGCGCGCGGGTGCCCGACTCGGCAGCACTCGTGCGCCACCGCTCGAGCCAGCAATCGGACGGCACTCCCCCCTCGGGCACTTCGACCCGCGACTGATGAAGCATCACGAACATCAGGGCGAAGTCGCTGAACACCTCGCCGTCGAACATGCTCTCGAGATCGAACTCGACGTACGACTGTCCGGCCAGGCTGGTGGAGTCGCGCAGGAGCCGCAGGGTGCGGCCGTTGCTGAGCATTGCCCAGAGGTAGTCATGGTTGCGGTTGAGGAGCTCCTGGAGCATCGCCTGCGGTGCGCGATCGGCCGCGCCGGGCACGCCCTTCGTCCGGCGGTCGAGCTCGACACCCCACCCGAGCAGGTGGAGGGGTGCTGCGCCCCACAGGTGGGAGACCGGAAACGCCTTGTCGTCGGCGTGCAGCCCGCCTGCAGGCGTCTGCTGCAACCTGCCATAGCCGAGCTCCTTGAACAGGACGGTCAGCCATCTCTCCCTCGTCACGCCCACTGCTGGATCGCCCTCGGGCAGTTTCGCGAGAGCCTGCCGGTAGGCCGACCACGCTCCGAGGAGGTAGCCCCACGCCCGGTTCGCAGCCTCCTTCGGCGTCTCGCCAGAGGGCAGGTGGTAGTCGCTTGGTGTCAGCCCGCCCAGATCCTTATCGCCGCTGAGGATGCGCCCCAGCAGGTCAGGTGGCAACAGCCCGCCGACGATTCGGATGCAGGTGAAGTCAGCGGAACTCATTGGGTGCCCCCCGCAACTGGGAGGAATACGTACGCGCCGAGGATGTCTGGCGGCTTCTGGGCCGTCACCTTCAGTCCGCGGCGTGCCGCGCCAGCTCCTGCCCGGGCGCGCCGGTGACTGTCGAGCACCTGCCCGGCGAGCTCGTCGGCAAGCTCGTCGAGCTTCGGTGCCAGAGCACTGAGGCCATCGAGCACCCGAGCCGCTGCCGCCACGGCCAGGTCGGCTGCAACATTGCCGTCGGGCCTCGCGACTGCAATCTGCTCGACCGCATTGTCATCAAGCCAGACGGCGCTATCAGGTGCCCCGGTGAAGCCCAGGAGCCTGGCGTCCTCGACCACGAGGGGCCTCGTGCCGCCAGCGGCAAGCGGGAGCTCGGCATGGAATCGGAATCGGACGAGCAGGATCGTGGTGCGGGTGGTCACCGCGTTCGTGCGCATCACGCCGGCCCGGCGTGCCGGCCGCTGATCGTCAGGGACGGTTGGGTCCAGCGCTGCGTCGAGGACGTGCCTCGCGATTGCCTCGACCGCCGGATCGGTTCGGCTCAAGAGGGCGTGCGTGCGCTCGATCGGCAGGGCGCGGTGGAAGGGGTAGGGCTCCTTGTGACGGGCCGGGAGGGCATCCTTCACCCCGGCGGTGAGTGTCGCCGTCACTGCGGTGAAACCGTCAGCGGTCGTCGTGACCGACGCCCCGAGTGAGCGCAGTGCCTCGCTGGCAAACGCCTCAATATCGGCATGGGTCCCAAGAGCCCGGCGAATATCGGCGACCTCGGCCGCGACTTCCTCCGGGTGAATGGAGCGCTGCGCGTACTTGGTGCGGCTGGCCTTCTCGCGCTCGGCCGCCGACTCCCACTCGCGATGCAAGGCCCCTGATTGCTCGGCCAGCCCCAGGTCGAGCACGAGCTGGTCGGGATCCTGCCCGCGGAGCAGGAGTCCCTCGAGCAGTGCTTCGACGACGGAGTCGGACGAATCGGGGACCGGAACCGAGACCCCTGTCGTTGCCGCGATCTGCCGGTGCTTGCGGATGAGGACGTCAAGGACGATGCCGTCGATGCGGGTATCGACGCCGTAGATCGTCACCGCCTTCACGATCTCGGCCTTCTGCCCGAAGCGGTCGACCCGGCCCTCGCGCTGCTCGTGCCGGGTCGGGTTCCAGGCGAGGTCGTAGTGGATGACTGCCTGAAAGCCCTCCTGCAGGTTCACGCCCTCGCTCAGGCAGTCGGTCGCCACGAGGACGCGGCGACCATCAGTCTCGGTGAGGTCTCGGATCCGCTGGGCGCGCTCCGATGGTGGAAGGGTGCCGGTGACCGCCACGACGGTGACCGATTTCTTCAGCTCATCGGCGAGGTTGGCAGCGACATACTCGGCGGTGTCGATGAACCGGCAGAACACGATCGGGTCGAAACCGTCCTTCAGCAGGGCGTTCACCTCCTTGACCAGTGCTGCGAGCTTGGCATCCTTCTTCGGGCCGGTCAGGGCATCGGCCTCGCGTGCGAGCGTGAGCAAGCGAGCGCGATGCGGGGTTGGGCCGTCGTCGATCGCATCGTCCGCGCCTGGGATCGCATCGATGGACTCCACGGCATCGTCGTCGGCACCGTCGAGCACTGCTGCCCGGCCAATGGCGTCGGCCTCGTCGACATCGCTCGCC
>WLND01000180.1 GCA_009726075.1 Actinomycetota bacterium | reverse complement strand
GTGTGCTCAGCGACAACGCCCGCGTACTCGATGGGCATGTCCCACCCGCCGAAGTCGGCGGTCTTCGCGCCGGCTGCGAGATGGCGCTCATGCAGGGGGGTCTTCTTGAGTCGATTTCGGGTCACGACCCGACCGTAGCGGCACCCGGTGGCGAAGGCAGCCGGAGGCTATGGTTCATCACATGACCCTGACGCTCGCCGCAACCACGCCCGCCTCGACCGCCTGCGAGGCACTCATCGTCGCCATCGCGCCGGGCCGCGGCAAGGCCATCGTGCTGGTCTCCCAAGGACTCACCGACGCGCAGTCGAGCCGCATCATCGAGACCCTCGAAGCCGTCGGCGCGTCCGCGAAATCGGGCGACATCACCCGCATCCCGGGCGGCGACGGCATCAAGGCCGCCCTCATCGTCGCAGTGGGCCTCGGCGATGCCGCAAAGCAGGGGGACGAGGAGGCGGTGCGTCGCGCCTACGGCAATGCGATCCGCACCCTGAGTGGTCGCGCCAAGGTCGCGGTCGTGGCACCCAAGGACGAGAGCCAGTTGCGCGCCATCGCGACGGGCAGTCGCCTCGCGGCCTATGAGTTCACCTCGTTCAAGTCCAAGCCGTCGAAGGCAGCCCAGCCACCGTCCAGCATCGTCCTGCTCGTCCCGCGTGCGGTGAGCGCTGCGGAGCGTCGCATCGTCAACGAGATCAACGTGACCGCCGACGCAATCAACCTGACCCGGGATCTCGTCAACACCCCGCCAAATGCGCTTCCCCCGGTGGCGCTCGCGAAGGCCGCGACCGACGCCGTCGCCGGCCTCCCAGTGAAGGTCACCATCTGGGACGTCCCTGCGCTCAAGCGGGCTCGCTGCGGCGGCATCCTCGGCGTCGGCCAGGGATCGTCCAACCCGCCGCGCCTCGTCAAGCTCGAGTACTCCCCCCGCGGGGCGACCGCCCACCTGAGCCTCGTCGGCAAGGGCATCACCTTCGACACCGGCGGCATCTCGATCAAGCCGGCTGCCAACATGGATGAGATGAAGGGCGACATGGCAGGTGCCGCCGCCGTCATCGGCGCGCTGCAGTCCATCGCAACCCTCGGGCTGAAGATCAAGGTCACCGGGTGGCTCGCCATCGCCGAGAACATGCCGAGCAGCACGGCGCAGCGCCCCGGCGACGTCATCACGATGTTCGACGGCACCACGGTCGAGGTGCTCAACACCGATGCCGAGGGGCGCCTGGTGCTCGCAGACGCCCTCGGTATGGCGGTCAAGGAGAAGCCCGACCTCCTCATCGACGTTGCCACCCTCACCGGCGCGCAGAGCGTTGCCCTCGGCCGCCGCACCTCTGGCGTGATGTCCAATGACGACGACGCCCGCGATCAGGTGTGCGCTGCGGCCGCCGCAGCCGGCGAGGACATGTGGCCGATGCCACTGCCCGAGGACCTGCGGTCAGCGCTCGATTCGGCGACCGCCGACATCGCGAACATCGGCGACCGCATGGGCGGCATGCTCTCTGCCGGAGTGTTCCTTTCGACGTTCATCCCCGCCGGACAGCCCTGGGTTCACCTCGATATCGCCGGCCCCGCATTCAACGACAAGGGCGCCTACGGCTACCTGCCGAAGGGCGGCACCGGTGCTGCCGTGCGCACCTTTGTTCGGATCGCCCAGACGCTTGCGGCAGGATAGGGGCCTCACCCCTCTCGACCTCAGATCGGAGTCGTCCGTGCCCAGTGCAGACCTCGTCATCCTCGGAGGCGGCAGCGGCGGGTACGCCTGCGCCTTGCGTGCGTCTGAGTTGGGCCTTTCGGTGATCCTCATCGACAAGGACAAGCTCGGCGGCACCTGCCTGCATCGCGGCTGCATCCCCACCAAGGCGCTGCTCCATGCGGCCGAGGTCGCAGACAGCTCCCGCGAGAGCGCCCACTTCGGGGTCAATACGACCCTGCACGGCATCGACATGGCGAAGGTCAACGAGTATCGCGACGGCGTCGTCGGTCGCCTCTACAAGGGCCTCCAGGGGCTCGTGAAGAGTCGCAACGTCACCTATGTCGAGGGTGACGGACGCCTCGTGGCCCCGAACACCGTCGAGGTCAACGGCGAGCAGTACACCGGCACCAACGTCGTCCTCGCGACCGGCTCCTACGCCCGGTCGCTGCCGGGCCTCGAGATCGGCGGGCGCATCATGACCTCCGATCAGGCACTCAACCTCGACTACGTGCCCAACCGGGTCATCGTGCTCGGCGGCGGAGTCATCGGCGTCGAATTCGCCAGCGTCTGGAAGTCGTTCGGCGCCGAGGTCACCATCATCGAAGGCCTGCCGAACCTCGTGCCGAATGAGGACATCGCATGCTCGAAGGCCCTCGAGCGCGCCTACCGCAAGCGCGGCATTGCGCTCTCGCTCGGCGTGCGCTTCGCGTGGTCGACCCAGGACGACACCGGCGTGCATGTCACCCTCGAGGACGGCAAGACGTTCGACGCCGACATCCTCCTCGTCGCAGTCGGCCGCGGCCCGAATGCGTCCGGCATGGGCTTCGAGGAGCAGGGCATCGCAATGGACCGCGGCTGGGTGCTCGTCAATGACCGCCTGCGCACGAACATCCCTGGCGTCTTCGCCGTCGGCGACATCACCCCGGGCCTGCAGCTTGCCCACCGCGGCTTCCAGCACGGCATCTTCGTCGCCGAGGAGATCGCGGGCCTGAACCCCGTCGTCATCCCCGACATCAACATCCCGAAGGTCACCTACTGCGAGCCCGAGGTCGCAAGCGTCGGCCTGAACGAGGCCGAGGCCCGCGCGCTTCACGGCGACGCGAACGTCACGACCTACGAGTACAACCTCGGCGGCAATGGCAAGAGCCAGATCCTCGGAACCGCCGGGTTCATCAAGCTCGTGCAGTTGAAGGACGGACCGGTCATCGGCGTCCACATGGTCGGCTCGCGCGTCGGCGAGCAGATCGGCGAGGCCCAGCTCATCGTGAACTGGGAGGCGCATCCCGAGGATGTCGCCACCCTTATCCACGCACACCCGACCCAGAACGAGGCCATGGGCGAGGCACACCTCGCCCTCGCCGGCAAGCCGCTCCATGCCCACGCCTAACTCGGACGCCCACGCGTAACCCGCACGCACGAAACGTCGGCCCACAGGACGGCGCGAACACAGGCTCAACTCGGACGAGAAGGAGTGGACCCAGACATGTCGGTCTCCGTCACGATGCCCGCACTGGGCGAAAGCGTCACCGAAGGCACCGTCACTCGCTGGCTCAAGCAGGTCGGCGACATGGTGCAGGCCGATGAGCCGCTGCTCGAGGTCTCGACCGACAAGGTCGATACCGAGATCCCCTCCCCCGCGACTGGTGTGCTCCTGTCGATCAGCGTCGGCGAGGACGAGACCATCGCCGTCGGCGCCGAGCTCGCCGTGATCGGCGAGGCCAGCGAGCCGACCGGTGATGCCACCCCCGCGCCTGCGGCACCGGCCGGCGCACCCATCGCCGCCCCTGAGTCACTCGACTCGGCATCGGCAGCGCCATCCGATTCAGCGCCTGCCTCGCCGATTCCGGCCGAGGACAGCGAGGCTGCCCCCGCATCCGGCGGTTCGACCGTGGCCATCACCCTGCCGGCCCTGGGCGAAAGCGTCACCGAGGGGACCGTTACTCGCTGGCTGAAGCAGGTTGGCGACACCGTCGCCGCCGACGAGCCGATCCTGGAGATCTCCACCGACAAGGTCGATACCGAGATCCCCTCCCCCGCCGCCGGCACGCTCGTCGCGATCAACGTCGCCGAGGACGAGACGGTTGCCGTTGGCACCGAGCTGGGACTCATCGCCACCGGGTCAGCAGCGGCGTCGTCCGCGCCAGCGGCAGCCCCTGCCGCACCGGCCGTGGCGGCCGCTGCGGTTCCCGAGGCGGTCGCAGCTTCCGCTGTCCCAGCCCCCGCCCCAGTGACTCCCGACCTCCAGCCGGCCACCGCTGAGCCAGTCTCGGCATCCGTCGACAATGCCGATGCCTACGTGACCCCGCTCGTCCGCCGACTCGCCGCCCAGGAGGGCATCGACCTGTCGACCGTCATCGGCACCGGTGTGGGCGGCCGCGTTCGCAAGCAGGACGTCCTCGCCGCAGCCGCTGGCCGATCTGCTGCCCCAGCATCATCGGCCCCCGCACCTGCGAGTGTGCCCACCACGGCGCCCTCGGCCCCCGCAGCTACGGCCTCGGCGAAGACGCCAGCCCCTGCGGAGGTTTCGCCCCTGCGCGGCCGCACCGAGAAGATGCCGCGCCTGCGCAAGGTCATCGCCGAACGCATGGTCGAGTCACTCCAGACCTCTGCGCAGCTGACCACCGTGATCGAGGTCGACGTCACCGGCATCTCCCGCCTCCGCAGCACAGTGAAGGCGAACTTCGAGGCGCGCGAGGGCGTCAAGCTCTCGTTCCTGCCGTTCTTCTGCAAGGCCGCGGTCGAGGCCCTCAAGCAGTACCCGCAGGTCAACGCCTCGATCGACATGGCGGCCGGCACGGTCACCTACCACGATCACGAGAACCTCGGCATCGCGGTCGAGACCGACCGCGGGCTGCTCGTTCCGGTCATCCGCGACGCAGGCGAGCTCAACATTGCCGGCCTGGCCCGGCGCATTTCCGATGTCGCCGACCGCACCCGCACGAACAAGGTCGCACCCGACGAGCTGAGCGGCGGCACCTTCACCGTGACGAACACCGGCAGCCGCGGCGCCCTGTTCGACACCCCGATCATCAACCAGCCGCAGGTCGCGATCCTCGGCACCGGCGCCGTCGTCAAGCGTCCGATCGTCGTCACCGACGCCTCGGGCCAGGACGTCATCGCCATCAGGTCGATGGTCTACCTCGCACTGTCATACGACCACCGGCTCGTCGACGGTGCC
>WLND01000018.1 GCA_009726075.1 Actinomycetota bacterium | reverse complement strand
CGGAAGGGAGACCTCGACGGTCGTGTCCCGGCGCTCTCGTCCACCCCTGTCCGGGATGACGACGATCGCCTTGGTGGCGAAGGCGCCGACAGCGGGGCCGCCGTCGGTGACGGCGACCGACCCGTCCGTGAAGGTCGCGTCTCCAGCGGTGCTCGCCGCGGTGTCCAGGCTCGCGACCCGACGACCCTCGATCGTGAGGTACGTCGTCACCTCGCGGCCCGAAACCTCGGCCGCCCGAGCGGGAGGCGCACCAAGCGCTGGAGAGACCAGCGCTGGCGAGACCAGCGCCGTGGCGAGCAGGGCTGCTCCGAGCAGTGACGGGATGGGCCTGACTAGGGGACGCACGACGACCTCCGAGCAGAGCAGGGCAGCTGAAATGAGGACGGATCCGCGATAGGCGATTGGTGGACCAACGGCGATGCTCCGAATCGTAGCCCTGATCCCCACCGTCACGAGACTTCACACCCGAGGCGCTAGCGCGAGAGGTACCCGCCATCAACGGCAAGGGCGTGGCCGATCGTGAACGACGCACCCTCAGAGCACAGCCAGAGGGCGGCGGATGCGATCTCGTCGGGCTGGCCGAAGCGACCGATCAGGCTCAGGCGGTTCGCGACCTCCTGCTTGTCGCGGCCCCTGGCTTCGATCGCCCCGAGCAGCATCGGGGTTTCAATCGCCCCTGGGCAGATCGCGTTGATGCGAATGCCTTGGGGCGCATAGTCGATAGCCGCGGACTTCGTGATGCCCAGCACGCCGAACTTGCTCGCGGTGTAGGCAGACTGATGGGGCTGAGGCCGGTAGGAGTTGGTCGATGCGATGTTCACGATCGCTCCGCCGCCCGGCAGCATGGCCTTGATCTCATGCTTCATGCACAGGAAGATCGACCGGAGGTTGACCGCGATCATCCGGTCGAAGTCATCATCCGGCAGGTCGGCCAGGCAGACGGTCTCGAATTCGATCGCCGCAGCGTTGACCGCGAAGTTGAGGCCCCCGTACGTGGCGACTGCTGTATCCACCATCGCAGCGACGTCATCGCCCTTCGACACGTCGGTTCGGACGAACACGGCCTCGCCGCCCTGCGCCGCGACGAGCGCGACGGTTTCCTCGCCCCCGTCAGCGTTGAAGTCGGCGACCACGACACGAGCACCGGCGGCACTGAAGGCAAGGGAGATTGCTCTCCCCATGCCCCCAGAGCCGCCGGTGACGATCGCGGTCTTGTCGGTGAACCACTGGTCCAGGTTTCCCAGACGAGACACGCGTGAATCCTTTCGAAACTGTCGGATATTGAGTTGTACCGGTGTCGCGGCGATTGCCTAGTAGGGCGAGGCGCCGCCATCGACGTTGATCGTGGTGCCGGTGATGCCTGCACCGAGATCGGATGCGAGGAGCACGGCCGCGGCCGCAACCTCGGCCTCGGTGTTCGGGCGCTGGATTGCGGTCACGCTGTACATGACCTGGGCAAGCGCATCAAGGTTCGGCAGGCCCATCGCCTCGACGGTTGCCGGGCCGGTCTCGTAGAACATGTCGGTCGCGACAAAGCCCGGGCAGAGCGCGTTCGCCGTAATGCCCTGCGTGCCGACCTCCTTGGCCACTGCCTTCATGAGGCCGATGATGGCGTGCTTGTTGGCGATATAGCCAGGCACTGCCATCGTTGAGATCTTGCCGTACATGGACGACATGCCGATGATGCGGCCGGACTGCTGCGGCAGCATGTACTTCAGCGCACGACGGGTCATCCAGAAGGTCTGGTTGAGATTGAAGTTGAGCTCGTACTGCCACTCCTCGTCGCTCATCATCGCGACAGGAGCCGTGTTGGCGACGCCGCCCGCGTTCGGGACGATGATGTCGATCTTGCCGCACTTGGCGACGGTGCCGTCGACGAGCGCCTCGACCTGCTGCTGATCGGAGGCATTGCAGGCGATGAAGTGGAGGCGATCGCCGCCGCCCATCTCATCGATGGCCTGCTGGCCCTTCTCGGCGCTGCGACCGCTCAGGACAACAGTGCCGCCCTCGTCGTGAAATGCCTGGGCGATACCCCGGCCGATGCTGCGTGTGCTCGCGGTGATGACCGCAACCTTGCCGTCCAGAAGACCCATGGAAAACTCCTCATGCTCGTATTGGGAGGGATATCGACTCTTGCGCGCGCCAAACTCTAGACGGACTCAAGAAACAGTGCCTCACCATAAACCGAGTGTCTCCCCCGTGTCAGGGATTCGACCTACTTTGCCCAAAGACGCCACTGGGCGCGGCCGGATACGCATCCCGGCCGCGCCCAGTGGTACGCGGTGTCCTTGAGCTCAGCTGAAGAGCGACCGTTGCAGCGCATCGACGCGCATGGCCCAGATTCGCTGCGAGAGGGCCGCCGTCGGGGCGAACACCTCCGCCGCGTGATACGCGCCCGGGTGCACGTGGAGTTCGGTCGGCACACCCGACCGGATCAGTCGTGCTGCGAAATCGATGTCCTCGTCGCGGAACATATCGATCTCGCCGACGTCGATGAACGTCGGCGGGAGTCCGGACAGATCGGTGGCGCGGGCAGGTGCCGCGTAGTGCGACACATCATCGGACCCGTATGCGTCGCCGAGGTACATGCCCCAGGCCTCGATGTTGCCGGCCCTGTCCCAGATGCCGACATCGGTGACCTCGTGGCTCGAGGCCGTCGCGTTGCGATCGTCGATCATCGGGTAGATCGGCATCTGCATGCGGATCGCCGGGCCGCCGCGGTCGCGCGCCATCAGTGACACTGCACAGACCAGGCCGCCGCCGGCACTGGGGCCATAGACCGCGATCCTGCTCGAGTCGACGCCGAGCTCGGCGGCGTTGTCGAACATCCAGCACAGTGCGGTGTAGCAGTCCTCGGGGGCGGCAGGGAAGGGATGCTCCGGCGCCAGCCGGTACTCGACCGAGACGACGACGCAGCCAACCATCTCGGTGAGCATCGCCGCGGAGGCGTCCTCCATCTCGACGCTACCGAGCACCATTCCACCGCCATGGATGTAGAAGATGCCGGGCAGGGTGCCCGATGATCCGGCCGGCCGGTAGACACGCACGGCAACATCGGGCTGGCCGTCACGTCCCGGGGCCAGGCGATCCTCCGACGTAACGCGGTCGTTCGGCGGCACGCCCTCAGCACCCGCGGCGAGGACCGCCGCGACGAGCTCGCGACGCGCGACAATGTCGGGGATGGCATTGAACCCGCCGGGGAAGGCTCCGAGCAGGCCATCGAGCGGGGCGCGGACCTCGGGGTCAATGCGGTCCTGCAGCGACATGGTGGATCTCCGATCACAAGGGGTTCGAATACTTCGGGGTCTGCGGAGGGTACCCCGTGCTCCACCAAGCCCGCAGGCCTTTCACCGGGCACAGCCCCACTCCGCGCCGTGGCATCCTGTGGCCATGACCGCGCACCTCGACGACCTGGGCAACACCGTCACGCTGACAGCGATCCCGGCCCGGATCGTGAGCCTGGTGCCGTCGCTCACGGAGGCAATGGCCCTGAGCACGAGTGGCGTGCTGATCGCCGCAACGGACTGGTGCAGTCATCCGGCCGACCTGGACGTCGCCCGCATCGGCGGCACGAAGAATCCGGACGTCTCCGCCATCGCCGCGATGGCTCCGGATCTCGTCGTTGCCAATGCCGAGGAGAACCGTCGCGAGGACCTCGACTCCCTGCGCGACGCAGGGCTGGCAGTCTGGGTCACCGATATTCGCACGGTGGACCAGGCATTCGCCTCGATGGCTCGGCTCCTCGAAGCGATCGGTGCGACGACCACCGAATGGCTCGATGCCGCTCGGCGCGAGTGGGGCGACCTCCCGGCCGTGCCCGACGACGAGCGGCGGCGTGCGATCATCCCGATCTGGCGACGACCATGGATGCATGTCGGCAGCGATACCTATGCCGGCGACGTCCTGCGTCGGCTCGGCATCGACAATGCGCTCGCAGAGGCGGCCGAACGATATCCCCGCATCCCGCTCGAGGAACTGCCCGCCCACGAACTCGTCGTGCTGCCCGACGAGCCGTATGCATTCACCCCCGACGACGGCCCGGGGTGCTTCGCCCCGGTCCCGTGCGCCCTCGTCAGCGGACGCCTGCTCACCTGGTACGGCCCGGCGATGCTCGGCGCTTCCGCCACGCTGCTCGCGAGTCTTCAGGAGACCATCACGGGCCCGAGCGAACCTGAGCGGCCCTGAGCACTAGCGTCCGACGAAGGATGCCCTGAGCGCTAGCGTCCGACGAACTCTGCCTTGCCCGGACCGTGCTCGACGAACGAGGCCATACCGGTCGCCCGGTCCTCGGTGGCGAAGAGCCCGGCAAAGGCGACGCGTTCAATGGCCAGACCGGTGCCGAGATCGGTCTCGAGCCCGCGGTCGATTGCGAACTTGGCCGCGGCAAGGGCCAGGGCCGGTCCGCGTGCCAGTTGAGCCGCCCAGGCCAGGGCGTCCGAGAGCACCTCGTCTGCAGGCACCACTCGGTCGGCAAGGCCGATCGCCAACGCCTCGGCAGCGTCGATGAATCTCCCGCTGAAAATGAGGTCCTTGGCCCGAGACGGGCCGATGAGGCGGGCCAGCCGCTGGGTGCCGCCGGCTCCGGGGATGATGCCGAGCAGGATTTCCGGCTGGCCGAGCTTGGCGTCTTCGGCCACAACCCGCAGGTCGCAGCACAGGGCCAGCTCGCAGCCGCCGCCGAGCGCATACCCGGTGATGGCCGCGATCGTCGGCTTCGGGATCGCCGCGACGGCGTTGAATGCCGCGTGCAGGCCCTCGGACTTCGAGGCGAGGTCCTGGTAGGACATGCCGACCATTTCCTTGATGTCAGCACCGGCCGCGAAGACCCTGGGACCGCCGTACAGCACCACGGCGCCGACATCCGATCGCTGGGCCGCCTCATTGGCGGCCTCCCCGAACTCCTGCTGCAGTTGGAGCGAGAGCGCGTTCATCTTCGGCCGATTCAGGGTGATCGTCGCGACGCGATCTGAAACGTCCATCGACACGTACTCGGCCATGACTACCTCTTCTCTCGGGGATTCCGGAGCCTAGCGGGACGTCGCGCGTGCGGGGCGCCCCTGTAGCCTGAGCCCGATGACGACCCCGCAACCGCATGCCAACTGGGACCCGCTCGGCGTCACCCCCGATGGGCGAGGTGGCGCCAACGTTGCGCTCTGGGCAGAAGGGGCCGACGCCGTCGATCTGTGCGTCTTTGCCGATGATGGCAGCGAACGCCGTATTCCTATCGTCGAACGAGTCTTCAACGTGTTCCACGCCTACGTGACCGACCTGCCCCCCGGCACCCGCTACGGATTTCGGGTCCACGGGCCGTGGCAGCCCGAGATCGGCAATCGCTGGAATCCGAGCAAGCTGCTGCTTGACCCGTACGCCCGGGCGATCGACGGCGACTTCGTGCTCGACCCCGCGGTGTTCGACCACCCCGGCAGCGACGACCTCACCAAGAACTCCGACGATTCTGCCCCGTTCGTACCCCGAAGCGTCGTGGTCGATTACGAGTTCGACTGGAAGGGCGATGAGCATCCACGCACCCCGTGGGGCGACACCGTCATCTATGAGGCCCACGTCAAGGGCCTCACCGAGCTCCACCCCCAGGTGCCTGCCCATCAGCGCGGCACCTTCGCCGGGGTCGCGAATCCGGCCGTCATCGAACACCTGCTCTCGCTCGGGATCACGGCCATCGAGCTCATGCCGACCCACCACTTCGTCGACGAGGTGCACCTCCTTGAACTCGGCCTCACGAACTACTGGGGCTACAACTCCATCGGCTTCTTCGCACCGCACGCCCGTTACTCGTCATCGGGCACCCGCGGCGAGCAGGTGCAGGAGTTCAAGAACATGGTCAAGGACCTCCACTCGGCGGGCCTCGAGGTGATCTTGGACGTCGTCTACAACCACACGGCCGAGGGCAATCAGTTCGGCCCGACCCTGTCATTTCGCGGCATCGACAACGATGACTACTACCGGCTCCAGACCGGGGGCCGGTACTACACCGACTACACCGGCTGCGGCAACACCCTTGATGTCTCGAAGCCGCACGTGCTCCAGCTCGTCATGGACTCCCTGCGCTACTGGGTCACCGAGATGCACGTCGACGGGTTCAGGTTCGACCTCGCCTCGGCCCTGGCCCGCTCGTTCCACGACGTCGACATGCTCGGCAATTTCATGACCACCATCCAGCAGGATCCCGTCCTTCGTCGGGTGAAGCTCATCGCGGAGCCCTGGGACGTCGGCCCGGGCGGCTATCAGGTCGGTGAGTTCCCGCCTCTGTGGACCGAGTGGAATGGCAAGTACCGCGACTGCATCCGCGACTTCTGGCGTGGAGCCACGAGCATCGCCGAGGTCGGCTCGCGGCTGAGCGGCTCCGCTGATCTCTATGCGTCCGAGGGCCGACGACCGTTCGCCTCGATCAATTTCATCACGGCCCACGACGGCTTCACCATGCGCGACCTCGTTACCTACGAGCACAAGCACAACGAGGCCAATCTCGAGGGCAACCGCGACGGCACCGACGACAATCGCTCCCGCAACTACGGAGTCGAGGGCGAAACGGACGATGCCGGCATCAACGACGTACGGCTCCGCCAGATGCGCAACCTCCTGTCGACGCTGCTGCTCTCGACGGGCGTGCCGATGGTCACCGCCGGCGACGAGTTCGGCCGCACGCAGCGGGGCAACAACAACGGCTACTGCCAGGACAACGATCTCTCGTGGATCAACTGGAGCCTGACCGGCGAGCAAAGTGCCCTGCTCGACTTCACCCGCGCGGTGATGCGCCTGCGGCGCCAGCATCGGGCCTTTCGCCAGCGCTACTTCTTCGCCGGGCTTCCCACCCACGAGGGGGGCACGAAGGATCTCGCGTGGATCGCGCCGAACGGCCGTGAGGTCACCGCCGACAACTGGAACGACCCATCAGCGCGCACCCTGGGCATGTACGTATCAGGCGAGCTCCACACGATGCATCCCGATGGCAACCACGAGAGGGATGATTCATTCCTTATCCTCCTCCATGCTGGCGAGAGCGAGCAGCAATTCGTCCTGCCGGACGGCCCGTACGCCCGGGCCTACCGCAGGGTCCTGGACACCGTGACGGGCCAATCGGAGGAGTCGACGAACGAAGAGGCCGCCGGTGCCATCGTCACGATGGCACCGCACAGCCTCGTCGTGCTGCGCGTCTGCGCGTAGGTCGCGGCTAGGCGCCGACGATCACGGTCGGCACGGCCTGCAGGCCCATCTCGTCAGGGGTCGCCAGCGTCGGATGGTGCGGCAGGATCCGCACCGAGTACCCGAATGCCCCATTCTGCTCGAGCGGGATCGTCAGTCGGTACTGCCAGCCGCCCCCGTCCATAGCCTCCCCTACCGTCATCGCCGAATGCCGTGGCGCGATGAAGAGGTCGTCGGCGTCGACGCGGCCGTACACGAGCTGCACCTGAACGTCGTCGGGATTGAGGTCGCCGAGCGAGACGAACGCCCGCACCGTGATCGGGGTGCCCAGACTCACGGCATCGCCGACGCCCTCCGCTTCGACGTGATCGACGCGGACCAGCGGCCATGACGCGCGCTCGCGCTGCTTCCAGCCCGACACCTCCCTGGCGAGGGCGAAGTTGCCCTCCTGCAGATGGCGGGAAGCGGTGCACGCCGGCAGGTACAGCCGCAGGACGTACTCGCGCACCATCCGGGTCGACAGCACCTTCGGGCCGAGGGTCCGCAGGGTGTGCCGCACCATGCCGATCCAGCGCCGCGGCAGATTGGCGTCGTCGACGTCGTAGAAGGTCGCGGCAACGGCCTTCTCGATGAGCTCGTAGAGGCCGGTCGCCTCGAGGTCGTCGCGCCGATCTGCGTCGTCCACGCCATCGGCGGTCGGGATCGCCCAGCCGTTCTCGCCGTCGAACCACTCATCCCACCAGCCGTCCAGGATCGACAGGTTCAGCGCGCCGTTGAGTGCCGCCTTCATGCCGGACGTGCCGCTCGCCTCGAGTGGTCGGATCGGATTGTTCAACCAGACGTCGCAACCCGGGTACAGCAGGGTCGCCATAGTCATGTCGTAGTTCGGGAGGAACACGATCCGATGGCGGACGTCGGCCGCGTCGGCGAACTGCACGAGTTCCTGGATGAGGCGCTTGCCTCCATCATCGGCCGGGTGCGACTTGCCGGCCACGACCAGCTGGATCGGATGCACGGGATCAAGGAGCAGCGCGCGGAGACGATCCTTGTCGCGGAGCATCAGGGTCAGCCGCTTGTACGAGGGCACGCGGCGGGCAAAGCCGATGGTGAGCACATCGGGGTCGAGGACGGAGTCGATCCACGTGAGCTCCTGCTCGGTGGCCCCGCGGCCCAGCCAGGATTCGCGAAGCCGCTGGCGGGTCATGACGATGAGCTGCTCGCGCAGCTGACGCTTCGTGGCCCACAGGCGATCGTCGGGCGTGTCGGCGATGAGCTCCCACCCGTGCGATTCATTGATCGCCTCGATGCCAGCGCCGTTGGAATGCTCCTGGGAAGTCGCGAGGTCGCGTATCTCGCGGGCAACCCACGTCGGAGCGTGAACGCCGTTCGTGATGGACGTGATCGGAACGTCCTGGGGGTCGAACCCCTCCCAGAGGCCGGCGAACATGCCCCGCGAGACCTCGCCGTGCAGGAGGCTCACGCCGTTCGCGCGCTGGGCAAGGCGCAGGCCCTGCAGCGCCATGTTGAAGACATTGGGATCGCCGTTCGCGAACGACTCGGCGCCGAGTTCGAGGATGCGCTCGACCGGCACCCCTGCTTCGGCATTCTCCCCGCCGAAATACTGAAGGATCAGGTCGCGGGGGAATCGATCGATTCCGGCCGGCACCGGCGTGTGGGTGGTGAAGACAGTGCCCGCGCGACAGGCCTCGAGGGCCTCGTCGAACGTGAGCGACGCATCGCCCTGGACGAGCTCGCGAATGCGCTCGACCCCCAGGAAACCGGCGTGGCCCTCATTGGTGTGGAATACCTCGGGCGCTGGCGCCCCCGTGATGCGGCAGTAGGCGCGAACGGCACGGACGCCGCCGATGCCCAGGAGCATCTCCTGCTGAAGCCGATGCTCGCCGCCCCCGCCGTAGAGCCGGTCTGTGACCTCACGTTCCGGGGCAGCGTTCTCCTCGACGTCCGAATCGAGGAGCAGCAGCGGCACCCGACCAACCTGCGCAACCCAGATTCGGGCGGTGATGCTTCGTCCATCCGGAATGCCGATGACGATCTTGGCCGGCGTGCCGTCGGTCTCGCGCAGGAGCGAGACCGGGCTGCCATCGGGATCGCACACCGGGTAGTGCTCGAGCTGCCAGCCATCGCGCGACAGCGACTGCCGGAAGTAGCCCGCCCGGTAGAACAGGCCAATGCCGATGATCGGGATTCCGAGATCGCTCGCCGTCTTGAGGTGGTCTCCGGCCAGGATGCCCAGGCCCCCCGAGTACTGCGGGAGCGCACCCGTGATGCCGAACTCCGGCGAGAAGTACGCGATGCCGCCAGGAGCATCCTCGCCCAGGGTCTGGTACCAGCGGTCGGAGGACTGGTAGGCCGCCAGGTCGCGCTCGCAATGGGCAACCCAGGACACGAAGCCCTCGTCGCCGGCGAGCTGGTCGAGCCGCTCGGCCGAGACGTCGCCCAGGAGGCGGACCGGATCCTCCCCCGACGCGACCCACAGCGCCGGGTCGATCGCGGCGAAGAGATCGCGCGTCTCAGGGTGCCATGACCAACGAAGGTTGTTGGCGAGCACCTCAAGGGGGGCAAGCGGCGCGGGCAGGACAGTACGGACGGTGAACCGTCGGATCGCTCTCACGCGGGCAACCCTAGCCTGCCTGATAACGCTTGCATTGCCCCGTCCGCCCTCGGTCGTCCCACCTCGGACTTCACCGATGGATCGCCGATTCTTCGGTATCGACTGCGCGACGGCCCTACTCTGAGCCCACCATGAACGCTCACCACGCCCTCCCGACGATGCTCGACGGTCGATTCCCCATCACCGACGTGTCCCCCTGCGTGCTCGGCGGACGCCGTCCGGCGGCGGCGGCCGTCGGCGAGGCGATCCCCGTCAGGGCATCGTGCTTCCGCGAGGGCCACGACGCCCTCGGCGTCCATGTCGTCCTTCGCGCCCCTGACGGTTCGGAGCACTCCAGGTCCCGGATGACACCGATGGGCGACGGGCTCGACGGCTGGGCCGGAACGATTCGCGCCGATGCCATGGGCGACTGGTGCTTCGAGATCGAGGCCTGGGGCGACCCGTGGGGCTCGTGGGAGCACCGCGCCAGCATCAAGATCCCGGCCGGCATCGATGTCGAACTCGAATTCGAGGAGGGCGCCATCCTGCTCGAGCGAGCAGCCGCCGACCTCCCGGACTCCCTGCCAGCCGCCCGGGCCAAGCTCATCGCCGCAGCAGGCACCCTGCGCACCCGGACCCTGCCCGTCCCCGTGCGGATGTCGGCCAGCACCGACATCCGGGTCACCGCAGTGCTCGAGGAGCACCCGCTTCGGGAGGGCGTCACGGTGAGCGGGCCGTGGCCGCTACGCGTTCAGCGACGACGCGCGCTGGTCGGCTCCTGGTACGAGTTCTTCCCCCGCAGCGAGGGGGCTTCGCTCGATCCCCCGCGCTCGGGCACGTTCGCCACCGCAGCCAAGCGGCTGCCCGCCATTGCAGCCATGGGGTTCGACGTCGTCTACGTCCCGCCGATCCACCCGATCGGCGAGGTGAACCGCAAGGGACCGAACAACACCTTGACTCCCGGGCCGAGCGATCCCGGCTCGCCCTGGGCGATCGGCTCGCGGTTCGGGGGCCACGATGCGGTCCACCCAGACCTCGGCACCCTCGCGGACTTCGACCGCTTCGTGTCAGCGATCGAGGAACAGGGCATGGAGATCGCGATCGACCTAGCCCTGCAGGCCGCCCCCGATCACCCGTGGGTCGCGGCGCATCCCGAGTGGTTCACCACGCGGGCCGACGGCACCATCGCCTACGCCGAGAACCCACCGAAGAAGTACCAGGACATCTACCCGCTGAACTTCGACAACGACCCCGAGGGCCTGTATGCCGAAGTCGAGCGGGTCGTTCGCTTCTGGGTCTCGCACGGGGTTCGCATCTTCCGCGTCGACAATCCCCACACCAAGCCGGTCTGGGTCTGGGAGCGGCTCATCGCCGCCATCAACGAGACCGATCCCGACGTGCTGTTCCTCGCCGAGGCATTCACCCGGCCGCCCATGATGCGGGCCCTCGCAGAGGTCGGCTTCCAGCAGAGCTACACCTACTTCACCTGGCGCAATACGCGCGACGAGCTCGCCGCCTACAGTCGAGAGCTCGCCGGCCCGGCCGCCGCCTCGATGCGGCCGAACCTGTTCGCGACCACCCCCGACATCCTGCCGGAGTACCTGCAGTACGGGGGTCCGTCCGCTTTCGCCATCCGGTCCGTCCTCGCGGCGACGCTGTCCCCCACCTACGGGATCTACAGCGGGTTCGAGCTCTACGAGCACGTGTCGCTCCGCCCCGGCAGCGAGGAGTACCTCGACACCGAGAAGTTCCAGTACCGACCGCGCGACTGGCAGGCGGCCGAGGCGAGCGGCTACACCCTCGCGCCCCTGCTCACCCAGCTCAATGCCATGCGTCGCGACCACCCCGCGCTCCAGGACCTGCGCTCGCTCACCTTCCACCGCACCGACAATCCGAATCTCCTCGCCTACTCCAAGCGCGACCTCGACGACGTCATGCTCGTCGTGTGCACCCTCGAGTCCTACCGGCCGCAGCAGGGCCAGG
>WLND01000179.1 GCA_009726075.1 Actinomycetota bacterium | reverse complement strand
CTCGATCCCGAGGCCGGCCAGCACGTGCGGCAACTCGTCGTAGACCGCGTGGACGAGCGTGGTTCGCGATTCGAAGGGTGCAAGTCGCTCGGCCGAAAGCCGCAGGGCGCTCGGATCGCGATCAAGTCCGATGAGACGCAACTGGGGGAAGGCCTCAAGGGCATGCTCGGCGTGGCCTCCGAGGCCCAGGGTGGCATCGACCAGGATCGATCCCGGCTCCTGCAGAGCAGGGCCGAGAAGCGCGATCACCGTGTCGCGCATCACCGGCACATGCCGGTCCTGGGGGCTCATGAGGAATCAGGTCCAGCTGCCCACGAGCCAGGCCAGGCCCACCATGACAGAGCCGGTGAGGATCAGCGCTGCGGCGAGGACGACGACCCCCCGTGCGACGTTCCGGGCTGCGCGCGAGTCGACAGCGGTGATCGTCATGGTGGCTCGTCCTCTCATCGTCGTTCTGCCGTTGCGGTTGTGCCGCCGTTCGCCAAAGTCCTGCATGCCTGTCGCGCGGTCAGGCCCCCGCCCGCTTCTGACGAAGCGGGCCCCTGGCGCCGGGGAAGTGCGTCAGGAGACGTTCGAGGAGCGGGTGGAGACCTCACCGCGCGCATGGCATCACAGAATTCCGGGGACGACCTCCTCGCTGATGGACGAGTAGGCGTCCTCGTTGCTCGCTAGGTACGCGTTCCAGGCATTGGCGTCCCAGATCTCGACGGTCTGCCCGTTGCCGACGACCATGACGTCTCTGTCGAGCCCCGCGTATTCGCGCAATGCCGGCGGAAGCGTCACCCGGCCCTGCTTGTCGGGCTGCTCGTCGAATGCGCTCGAGAACAGCACGCGCAGGTACGCGCGCACCTTCTCGTCGGACCGGGACGCCTCCCCCAGCCGCTGCGCGTAGTCGGCGAATTCGGCAGCGGGCCACACGACGATCGAGCGGTCCTGGCCCTTGGTGAGAACCAGGCCCGGAGCGAGCGCTTCGCGAAACTTCGCTGGGAGAACCAGACGGCCTTTGTCGTCGAGGCGCGGTGCGTGGGTGCCAAGAAACATCGACCCCACCTCTCCCATGCGCCCCAGACATCACCCTGGTGTCTCCAAGTTCCGCCACTGTACTCCATTTCCCTCCACCGTCAACCATTTCATGACGAGGTTGCCGCATTTCCCTCCACCACCGCGCGACCCGGTCGCGAGCGTCGCTCGTCCAGCGGTCGCGACAACCCGACGCCGCGACGTAGCGTGGGAGGCGGTACCGACCGAAGGGGGACTCAATGAGCGTTCGTGTCCGATCCGCAACTGCCCTGGCACCGGCCCTGGGCCTGTTCGCCGCCGCATCCCTCGTCGCATCACTCGCCACGCCCACGACCGCGCTCGCCACGACCGCGACCGCGACCGCGCTCACCGACACTCGATCGCCGACTGGATGGCAACAGCTCTCCCATGCCGGACCCGCGGCGTACCCACGCCTGAATAACGTCGACGAGCCGACCCTGGCCCGAATCGGCACGGGCCTGCAGGTCATCTGGCCCGTCCAGATCGGCGCTTCGCAGATGAACTACGAGACTGCGATCCTCAACGCATCGGGCGCTCTCACGACGCGCGCCACCCCGATCATCACCGGATGGACGTCGCTCACCGCCGACCCACGGGTCGTGACCATCAGCGGCAGCCAGTTCCTGGCATTCAGCGGCCTGCGAACCACCGACGCCAGCGACCCATACGCACTGGGCTCCGAGTACTCGGCGACGTCGGCTGACGGGCTCACCTGGACCCTCGGCGCCGGGGCGATGTCCGAATCGACCAGCGCCTACGCCGACTACGGCAACGACGCCGTCGACAGCGCTGGAACCCCCGTCTGGGTTGGCAATCCCGGGACGGTGACCGGCGTTCGATGGCAGTCCGGCACTGCCTCATCGATACCGGCTCCCCCTGGCACTGACGGAGCCTTCGACCTTTCCGGCTGCTGCGCGTACAGTGCCGCCGCCGCGCGGGACAACTCGACCGGCGCAATCGTCGCCGCCTTCTACAGCAACAGCAGCGCCGCCTCTGAGCAGGGCATTCAGGTCGGCCAGATCCTGCCGACCTCCGGCGGATGGACGCGGGCACCCGGTTCGGCCGCGATTCGCGCCGGCCAGCCAACCTCGCTTTCCCCAGATCAGCGCATCGCGATGGTGTCTCGCCCGGCCGGCGGGGTGCTCGTCGCCTACAAGGTCGGCTATCCGACAACGTCGAAGATCCGCGTCTGGCAGGTGGGCACACATCGCACGATCGACATCCCCGGGTCATCCCAGGCGAGCAAGATCGCCATGGCCAGCGGACCCGACGGCGGAGTGTGGGTTGCCTGGCTGGCTGGTAGCCGGGTCAAGATCGCACGGGTGACAGCCGCCGGCGCCGTCGGCCGATCGATCATCACCTGGCGCGCCCCGAGCGGAACAAGCAGCGCCTGGAAGATCGCTGCCTCGTCCGGCGCACCTCGGCGACTCGACGTCGTCATCACCGCGACCGGGGCGCGCGGGGCGATCAATGTGTGGCACCGACAGGCGGTCGTCCGCTGAGTCCGTCGGACGCTCGCGGATTTCGGGGCCGCGCATTGATCTAGTCTTACCAAGTGAAGGCGAATGTAAGGGCTGCTATGGCCCTCGGCTTGGCCATCGCCTCCACGGCATCCCTGGCGGCATGCTCAACATCCCTATCCCTGTCGACCCAATCGCGGCAGCCACCGCAGGCCAGCCAAGCCTCCTCAGGGGCTGGCGCCGCCGTTCCGTCTCCCGCCCCAGTCCCAATTCGCACCTCCCCCCTCACCGGGCTGCCCGAGCTGAAGGCCAGGCCCGTCCTCGTCGTCAAACTCGACAACACTCGCAACGCCCAACCGCACGCCGGTCTCACCGACGCCGACCTCGTCTACATCGAGGAGGTGGAGTACGGCATCACCCGGATTGCCGCGGTCTTCTCGAGCACCATCCCCAAGCGCATCGGCCCTGTCCGCTCGGCCCGCATCACCGACATCGACCTGCTGGCGCAGTACGGAAGCCCCGCCTTCGCCTTCTCCGGCGCTCAGCACAAGCTCTGGCCCGCGCTGGCCGCAGCGCCCTTCATCGATATCTCGCCGAATCACGGTGCTCAGAGCTACGCGCGAGACTTCAGCCGGCGAGCGCCCTACAACTACTTCCTCAACGGCTTGATGGGCCTCCACCGAGCGCCCGACGCCACCGCTGACCACGGCATGGGATTCGTGTTCGCCGAGGAACCACCGGCCGGAGGCACGCCCATCGCACGGGCATCCATGGCGTGGGGCTATGCATCCGCCGCCTTCACCTACGACCCTGCCGATGGGCTCTTCCGGGTGCGACTGAACGGCGAGCGAGCCAGGGCGGAGGAGCACGACCGAGGCCAGAACGCCTCCACCGTGATCATCCAATACGTTCGCCAGCGTCCGTCCGCCTACTACGACAAGGGTGGCGGCAACACGCCACATGCCGACACCATCGGCGCCGGCACCGCCCTCGTGCTGAGAGACGGCCAGTCATGGGACGTCAGGTGGAGTCGGCCCGATGCAGACTCCGGCACGACCTTCACGATGGCCGACGGCTCACCGATGCCGTTCAAGCCGGGTCAGCAGTGGATCGTCCTGCTCGACCGGGAGCGTACGGTCACGATCGCGACGCCGCCCGCCAACGTCACGGCTCCTCCGTCGGCAACTCCGCCGACGGCTGCGCCTCTGGGCTCAACTCCCCTTCCGGCACCGACGGCATCGCAATCACCCACTCGTGGATAACGCTGGTTCGAAGCACGACATCCTGAGCTGACCGGTTGGCGCCGCTCACCAGCACCCACAGCAGCCCGAACGGAAACGCCAGGCAGAAAGCCGCCCTGACCGCCGCCGTAGCCCAGCCCAATGCGTGCCCCGAATGGCTCACCACCCTCAGGCCCATGATGTGATCGCCGAGGCTTCGACCCGTCGTCGCCCAGCCCCAGGTCCATAGCGCCCACAGCAGCAGGGTGCCCGCGATGACCGACCAGCCGAGTTGGGGCAACTCCGCACCCGCCGCTCGGCGCACGATGAACCTGATCAGGGCTAGCAGTCCATTGACCAAGGCGATCGTCAGGACGACCGACCCGATATCGACGCAGACTGCGGCGAGCCTCGTGATGAAGCCCGCCCGACGACCCTGGAAGGGGCGTGCTTCCTTGGGTACCGAAACATCGCCTCCGGTCACCGCCGACCCGGATGCGATGAGCGACTGATATTCGCTGAACTTCATGCGGGCTCCTGCGGATCCACGGACGCGGCCGGCGTTGCAGTGGCACGCGCTCGACGGCGCAGCAGGATCGCATCGGTGATCCTGGCAAGGAACTGGTCTGCATCGATCGCCTGAATCCTCGCCACGTTCATGGCATCGGAGGCAATGCCGCCGGTGGACTCGCGGATGATCTTCGGCAGGTCGATCTCGTCGATAAGGAAGTTGGCAATCGAGACGAGCGGCAGGCGGTCGATGATCGGATCGAGATCGGCCCCCTCGACGAGCCGATCGATATCGACCCGAGCCAGGACGAGCTCGGTGAGGTCCATCTGATCGAGGGTTGCCTGCACGACACGGGTGAGATCGACCCGACTGATCACGATCGACGTCAGGTCCATCCGATCAAGGATCGCCGCGAGTGTCACCGGCACCACTCGATCAAGTGTGCCGTTCACCACCGACGCCACCGCATTGTCGACCGCCGATGCAAGTTTCGTCGCGGCGCCTCCGAATGCCCCGAGCAGCGACTCCACCGGGCCGGCAACCCGCTGGGGGCGTCGCGGGGTCACGACGAGAACGATCTCCGCACTTGACGACATGACCCAATCATGGGCCACGCAGGGACCACGGACTACCGT
>WLND01000178.1 GCA_009726075.1 Actinomycetota bacterium | reverse complement strand
TCCATCGCTCATCTGGTGGCGGTCAGATTGGCGCGGGCGTGGCGACCGCACCGATCGAAGGGTTTCGCGCAGCGCTGTTCGCCCTTGACGCTGCGGGAACATGAGTCGACGGGAACCCCCCGACATCGGACGGGCCGTCGTCGAGGCACTGTCCTCGGACTGCTCGGGCGAGGTGATTGCGGTGTTCTCCCGAGCCAGCTACGTAGAGGTTGGCGATCGCGTCTTCGCGATTGTTTCGACCGCAGAGTTCAGCGGCCCGCTCCATGCCCGGGTTCCGGAGCCTCCCACGCTTCGGGTCGGTACCCGAGCGTCGGTAACCGGTGGACGATTGCTCCTCGGCGACCAGGCATTCGAACTCCCCAGCGAACGCTGGAACCCCGCTCCGTTCTCGGCGGCTGTCTCGGTCCCGGTCATGCTCGATCGCGTCCTCGTGCATGAGCCGGCTCTCGACCTCGGCTCACGACCGCGCGCAGACCTGGGATCCGCCCTTGGGTCATCGCTCGGGGAAGCACTCAGACGAGGAGGCCTCGCCGCAGCGTGCGAGGGCCTTTTTGGCCGCGGATCCGGGCTTACGCCTGCAGGCGATGACGTGGCCGCCGGTCTCATGATCGCCGAATCGCTCACGGGCCTCGGCGACGAGGGGACGCGCCTGGGCATTGCGGCCACCGCCCCAACGCACCTGATCTCGCGGGCATTCCTGGCCTCGGCTGCACGCGGTCAGTCGCTGGAGCCACTGCACCGGCTCCTCGCCGCGTGTGCCGCCGATGACCTCGCGGCCGCCCGTCGCGCACGGGCAGACCTTGCCGCTGTTGGGCACACTTCTGGACTCGATCTTGCCTACGGGGCGCTTGTCGGGTTGAGGTGGGCCGCGGAGGCCACCTCGGAGGTTCGCCCGGCTCGGCGAATCACGAGCAGGGCGCTGGCCCAGACCACGGCGTAGATCGACACGATGACGTACCCGAATGCCTCGAAGTGCCCGCTCAGTGAAGCTACTGGAGACAGAGTGGTCATGCCTGCCTCGCGGACAAGAACCTCTGCCAGGTAGACGACACCGATGATGGCTGCAATGGCAGCCGTGATGGCGGTCATGACGACATTGAGGCCGACGCGCTGTTGGGTTGCATCCGCTGTCGAGGCGTACACGTGAACCATGGCGATTGAGTCGATGGTGTCGAACAGGCTCATGCCCGCGGCGAAGAGCAATGGAAGGGCGATTAGGGCACCGAATGGGAGTGTCCCGCTTGCAGCACCCTCGGCGGAAAGGCTGAGGAGGGCCACTTCGGACGCGGTCTCGAGGCCGAGTCCGAAGAGGAAACCGATCGGCATCATCTGCCAACTCGACCGGAGGTTGCGGCTGAGCAGGGGGCCGAGCAACCGCGACATAGGTCCGCCCTGACGCATCTGAGCCATCGCATCGGCGTCGGTCAACGACCCATCCCGAAGGCCCCTGTTCGTGCGCCAGAGCTGCCCGAGTACGCGGAAGTTAAACGCAGCGACGACAAGGAGGAAGGTCGCGGCGGCGAGGGTCCCGATGCGACCGCCGATATCTTGGAAGAGCTGCAAGCGCTGACCACTCAGGGCACCCGCGGTTAGCCCAACCACAATGCACAAAATAAGGACGACGGCTGAGTGCCCGAGGGCGAAGAAGAAGCCGAGCCCGAACGGCCGTCTGCCGTTGTTCACCATGAGTCGCGCACTGTCGTCGATCGCAGCGATGTGGTCTGCGTCGAACGCATGGCGAATGCCGAGCACGTAGGCGACCACGCCGACTCCGACATACGCTGCACCCGCCGAAAGTGACCGGGCGTAGGAGAGGTACAGGATCCAACCAGCGGCGTTGAGCCCGAGCACTCCTCCGGCGATGACGAGCAGCGTTCTGTTCGAGCGCCCAAGCATGTCGTGAACGCTACCTGCGCGCGGACCGCCTGTCATGTACCTTGATGAATGCGCTTCGTATCTTGATGAATGCGGAACAAGTCGAGCGCATAAACGGACCAGAGAGGAAGTGGATGGTGGACGACCGTCTCGTCACGGCGAAATGGGCCGGTGGGTTTCAGGTCGATGTCCAGGCAGGGGCCTTCGGCCTGCGCGTTGACGAACCTGAGCGAATCGGAGGCACCGATACCGGCCCTCAGCCGACTGACCTGCTCCTGAGCGCAGTGGCTTCGTGCTTCGTCCTGTCGTTGGCGTACGCCGCCTCCAAGCGGGCTATCGCCGTTGAGCGCATCGGCGTCGCTGTGACCGGGACGTATGAGGGACCACGATTTGCGGCTATTCGAATCGAGGTCGACATCGCGGCCCCCGATGACGTGGTAGCCACTCTGATCTCGGCAGCGGAGAGAGTCTGCTACGTCACGAACACGTTGAAGCGGCCACCTGAGATCAGTGTCGTGACCCGCTCCTTGGACTAGCCGTTTCGCAGTGCGACCCAAAGGAGGTCTGCCGGCTTCTTGCTCTGGTTGCTCCAATGGTGCGGCACGTCGCCGTTGAAGTGCAGTGAATCCCCTGGCCCCATGGGGAACTCCTGCTCGCCGACGCTGAAGTGAACCCGGCCGCTGAGGACGAACACGAGTTCTTCACCCGGGTGCTTGAGTAGCTTGGCGCCGCTGTCAGCGCCCGGCGACATCGTCGCCACTGCTGCGGCCGCTTGAAACTGCCGGTACGACCCGCTGATTCCGGTCAGAGCCAGTCCTTCATGCGGGGTGAAGACCGCGCGGCCCGTGCTGGCCTTCGTGAAATGCACGGACTCCGGGTGCGGACCCTCCTCTGCGACGAAGTAACCCACCGGTACGCCGAGGGCCCCGGCGATCTTGAGCAGGGTTGTCACCGTCGGCACCATGCCGCTGCGCTCAATCTTGTGAATCGCCGCGGCCGATACGTCGCTGCTGTTTGCCAACTGCTGAAGGGAGAGCCCCTGGGCCTTGCGAAGTGCTGCGATCTTTGGCCCGATCATGTTCACGATCTCGTCGCGCTGGACGGTTGCACCCTCATCGAGGGCGACTTTCGCCGGAGACCTCGCCGCTGAGAGAGCCTCCTTGCTTGCGGACTTTACGCGCGGCTTAGCCGAGGTCCCTGCCACCGTTTCGCCTCCCGTGTTGTGGACTTGAGTCTATCCCAGCAGTGGGGCTTCGGTCCCGAGCAATGCCGGTGCGCATCCGGCGGCGAATCTCGGTGATGGCGGAGGCAGTGCGAAGCAGTCCTCAGCCGGACTTACGTCGGGCGAATCGTGACGCGGCCGGACCGATCGGGGAGGATTCAGTGATTCAGCGAAACCGATTGACAGCCTCAGCGATGTGTAGGATGGTAAACGTCTAACCGCCTATCGTGTACGTCTTCACCCCCTTTCAGACTGGAGCTTCCCGTGGGTCAGCGCATTGTTGTGATCGGCGGAGGTGGCGGCGGTCTCGGAGCCGCAGGCGGCGCGAAGGCGGTCGATCCGAGCGCTGAAGTCATCGTCTTCACTGAGTACGAGGACGTGGCCTACAGCCCATGCGGGATACCGTTCGTGCACGGCAAGGAGATACCGAGCTTCGAGGCGTTGTTCCTCGCCGACAAGCAGGCGTACGTCGATGCCGGCATCGACATCCGCTACAACTCGACAGTGACCTCGATCGACACCGCGAAGAAGACCGTTGAGGTGCTCAACGGGGAGGCCGTTTCCTACGACTCGCTCGTCATTGCGACCGGCTTCGGCTACGCAAACCCGGGTGTTCCGGGTGGTGACCTCGACGGGCTGTACTACGTCAAGAACATCCGCGCGGCGATGGAGTGGGACAAGCGTCTCGATACGGTGAAAAAGGCCGTCGTGGTCGAGGCCGGACCGCTCGGTGTCGAAATGGTCACCGCTCTCGCGCACCGGGGCATCGAGACCCATGTGATCGACCCGAATCCGTGGGCTCTCGGCGAGGTTGCCGACCCGGACATCGTCGAACTCGTTCATGAGTCATGGACCGAGCTCGGGGTGCACATGCACTGGAATACCACCCTCGAAGCCTTCCTGGGCGACGACAACGGTTCTGTTCGAGGCGTGATGACCTCCGGCGGTGAGATTGACTGCGACCTCGTCGTCGTCGCCACCCACAAGGTCCCGAACAATGATCTCGCAGTGGCGGCCGGCCTCAAGACCGGAAGCACGGGGGGCGTGGTGATCGATGGCGGCATGTCTACATCGGCGCCATCAGTGTGGGCCTGTGGCGACGTCTGCGAGGTTCCTCACGGTCTCGGCGGATTGCCCCTCCAGGGCCTTACCGGCAGCCACGCATACGCCCAGGGCAAGGTGGCGGGCGCCAATGCCGCAGGTGGCTCGCGCACCTACAACCCGGTCTACGTGCCGTGGGGAATGGTCGCCGGGAAGTGGATGATCGGTGGCGTAGCGTTCGGTGAGGTCACTGCGGATGCTCTTGGCATGCCGCATGTCATCGGCATCGCCGACGGCATATCGCGGGCCCGCTATTACCCCGGCGTGAAGAAGGTGCGGGTGAAGCTCATCGCAGAGCCCGGCACCCTGCGACTCATCGGTGCGCAGATGGTGGGGGGAGAGGGCATCAAGGAGCGAGCCGATTTCCTTGGTGTGGCAGTGAAGACCGGGCTCACCCTGTACGACTTGGCGACCATGGAGAACGTCTACTCGCCACCGATCGGCGCATTGAACGAGCCGATTGCCGTCGCAGCCCAAAAGGGCATCGCGGCATCGAAGGCGCCGTGAAATGCCGTCGCCAACTGTCTGGCTCAGGACCAACTCGCAGCACTATCTGTTGCGAGACTCGCAGGCTCGTGTCGCACGCAAGCATGGGTATGCACCGCCGAGCACCGCGGGATCGTTCTTCTGGACGAAGGTGTTTCTTCCGATCTACCGGGTGATGCCATGGGGTCTGC
>WLND01000177.1 GCA_009726075.1 Actinomycetota bacterium | reverse complement strand
GAGCCCAGTCGACCCCGAGAGCACGGTGGTGATTGAGGCGTTGACGCTCGCCTTGTTCACGGCGACGATCCCCGCAGCCGACGTCCCGAGCAGGAGCCCGACAATGGCGGCCGTGACTCCGGCCGACGTAGCGACGATGCCGTCACTCCCCTTTGGGATGGTCTCTGCGAACTCGCGCACTGCCGTGACCGCCCCGACGCTGAAGGCTGTCCACGAGGCCCCCTGCCCCTCGATCCAGGCAATGAATGCCCCGTTCAGGTGCACCTGAAACTCAGCTGACGACATGGTGTTCTCAACAGCCTGCTGGCCAAGGCCCTCGGCAACCATCGCATGGGCGTCGAACTCGTCCCACCGCCCGTCGATGAACAGATCGACCGCGGGTTGCCCGAATTCGGCAGCGACGATGGCCGCGGTATCGCGTTGCCGCGACAGGCTCCCGCTCGCTATCACCGGAGTTCGGACGCCGCGGCGCACGAGTTCGCGCCCCGCGAGGCCTGCCTGAAGCCGTCCGGTGCCGGCAAGAACGTCGTAGTCATCCGTCCCGAAGCTCGCCTGCCCATGCCGGACGAGATGGATGACCGGCATCTCAGGCCCCGGGCAGGAGGACCAGCGGGCGCGCGAGCAGCCCGTTGACCGTTTGAAGGAATTCCGCCGCCGGGGCACCGTCGACAACTCGATGATCGAAGGTCAGGCTGAGCGTGAGCACCTGGGTCTTCACGAAACGCTCGCCCTCCCAGCGCCCCGACTCGCGCAGGCGACCGACCCCGAGGATGCCGACATTGCCCGGATTGATGACCGGAGTGAACATGTCGACCCCGTAGGTGCCCAGCGAGGTCACGGCGAATGTGCCGCCCTCGAGGGTATCCAGGGAGATCGACCCCGAACGGCAGTCCTCTGCGAGCTCGCGGGTGACCCGGGCCAACTCGAAGATAGAAAGAGTGTCGGCGTCGCGGATGACCGGCACCATCAGCCCACCCGGGACAGCAACAGCCATCCCCATGTGGATGTGACGTAGGAGGTGGATCTCCTTGTCGACGATCGTCGCGTTGAGGATCGGATGCTTGCGCAGCGCGAGCGACGCGGCACGGACCACGAAGTCGTTGAGCGAGGGCACCTGCAGGCCGAGGTCGCGGTACTGCTCCTTGAGGGTCGCTCGGAGGTCGACGACGGCGTCCATCGTGACCTCGTAGCCGTGGGTGAGCTGCGCCATCTCGGTCAGGCTCTGCACCATGCGCGCGGCGATGGTTCCGCGCATGCCCTTCATCGGGATGATCGAGGCGGTCTCCTGCAGGCGAGCGATGCCGTTCGCCGTGGGGGCCGGGGTCGATGCGACGGCAGGCTTGGCTGCTTCGGCAGCGCTGGGTGCGCTCGTTGCAGGGGTTGCATCGGTTGCATACGGCGCATTGGAGGGCGCAGGGGATGCCGCCTGGCTTGAGATCGCGTCGCGGACGTCCTTGCGCGTGACGAAGCCCGAGTCGGTCTGCACCGAGTTGATGTCGATGCCGGCCTGCTGGGCGTCGCGGCGGGCCAGCGGCGAGGTCGTACGCGGCGTGCCCGCAGCCACCGCGTCCTCGACGTCCTCGGAGATCACTCGTCCGTTGGGACCCGTGCCGCGCACCTGCGAGATGTCGACCCCGAGCTCTGCCGCTACCCGACGCGCATTGGGGGACGAGAACTGGCGACCACCCTCGTGACCGGCTTCGGTACCGTGGTTCGACGATCCCGACGTACTCGGTCCAGCACCACCGGCAACGGTGGCATCGCCCGAGGATTCCGGAGTCACCGGCACTCCGGGCAGTGCGCTCGCGCCTCCCGGTGCCGCCTCCCCTGCTTCGAGCAACCACCCGAGCACAGCGCCTGGCGGAAGGGTCGTGCCATCCGGCACCGCGCGGGCCAGGATCCCCTCAGCCTCGGCCTCGACGTCGACGTCGATCTTGTCCGTCGCCAATCGCAGGAGCGGGGTACCCACCGAGATGACATCTCCGTCGGCGACCAGCCACTCCTCGACCGTGCCCTCCTCCATCGTGAGGCCCAGCTTCGGCAGGGTGATTTCGACAGCCACGGCTAGCTCCGCTCGACGAGTGCACGTACCTTCGCCGCGATGCGCGCAGCGTCGGGCATGTATGCGTTCTCGAGGATTGGGGCGTACGGCACGGGAGAGAACGGCGCAGCAAGGCGGGCAACCGGTGCATCAAGGTAGTCGAAGGCCGACTCCTGAATCTGCGAGGAGATCTCGGCGCCGATGCCGCCGAACTCAACGGCTTCATGGACGATGAGTGCCCGGTGGGTCTTCTTGACCGACGTCACGATCGTGTCGGTGTCGAGGGGCTGGACGGTCCGAGGGTCAATGACCTCAACCGAGATGCCCTCGGCTTCGAGCTCCTTGGCTGCCTTGGTGGCTTCGACGACCATGCGCGCGATCGCGACGATGGTGACGTCGGTACCCTCCCGCACGACATTGGCCACGCCCATGGGAATGCCGTAGAGCTCCTCGGGCACCAAGCCCTTGACTCCGAGCATCTTCTTGTTCAGCACCACGATTGTCGGGTTGTCGTCGCGGATCGCCCCGACGATCAGGCCCTTGGCGTCGTACGGACTCGCCGGCATGGCGACCTTCAGCCCGGGGATGTGCGCAAGCCACGCTTCCAGGCTCTGGCTGTGCTGCGCGGCGGCGGACATGCCTCCGCCACCCGCTGTCGTGATCGTCAGGGGCACCGAGACCGCACCACCGAACATGTACTTCATCTTGGCTGCCTGATTGAAGATCTGGTCCATCGCGACGCCGATGAAGTCCATGAACATGAGGTCGCACACGGGACGGAGCCCACGCGCCGCGGCACCCACGCCCAGGCCGATGATCGCCTGTTCTGCGATCGGGGTGTCCTTGACACGCCTGTCGCCGAACTCGGTGAGGAGTCCGTCGAACATGTGGAAGACACCGCCGTAGCCGGCGACGTCCTCCCCGATCAGGAAGACGTCAGGGTCGGACGCCATCATCTGATGCATGCCCTCGTTGAAGGCCTTGACGTATGTGAGTTCGCGCGTAGTCACGTGGATTCCTTCGGGTCAGACTGTGTAGACGTCGTCGAGAATGTCGGCTGGGTCGGGATCCGGGCTGTTGCGGGCGAACTCAATGCCGTCAGTGATGTCGGCCTGGGTCTCGGCCCAGATGGCCGCGAAGTCCTCCGTCGAGGCAAGGCCGCTTTCGGTCCCGATGGCCTCGAGGATCTTGATGGCGTCGCGTTCCTTCCAGGCCTCGACCTCGGCCGGGTCGCGGTAGGGAATACGCATTCCCTTGATGCCCTGGTGATCGAAGTAGCGGTACGTCTTCGCCTCGATCAGCGTCGGGCCAGCGCCGCTCTTTGCGCGCTCGACTGCATCGAGGGCCACGGCCCGTACGGCGAGTGCATCCATGCCATCGACCACGACGCCTGGGATGCCGTAGGACGCCGCCCGCTCGGCGATGTCCTCGAGTTTCATGTGGCTGCTCTGGGCGGTGAACTCGGCGTAGCCGTTGTTCTCGCAGACGAAGATCACCGGGAGGTCCCAGACGGCTGCCATGTTGATCGATTCGTGGAAGGCCCCGATGTTGCTGGCGCCATCGCCGAAGAAGGTCGCCGCCACCGTGCCGTCGCCGCGGTACTGCGAGGCGAAGCCAGCGCCGATCGCGATCGGGATGCCACCGCCGACGATGGCATTGGCGCCGAGCATTCCGCGGCTCATGTCAACGATGTGCATCGATCCGCCGCGGCCCTTGCAGTAGCCCGTGGTCTTGCCGTACAGCTCGGCGAACATCGGGCGGAACTCTGCGCCCTTCGCGATTGCGTGCCCGTGTCCGCGGTGGGTCGACGTGATCTGGTCGGCATCGCCAAGCACCGACATCACACCTGCCGCAACCGCCTCCTGACCGACGTACAGGTGCAGGAACCCAGGCATGTCGCCGGTCTCGACGAGCTTGCCCGATGACTCCTCGAACAGGCGGATGCGCACCATGCGGCGGTGAAGGTCTAGGACCAGCCCGCGGGTCAGCCCATCTCGGTAGCCCTCGCGCGGTCCGTAAATCACGCCGGTGGCAGCGGTTTCCGTCATTCAGAAGCTCCTCACAGTTATAGGAATCAGACTATAGTAACTTGATGAGCAGCGACAGTTCCCTTGGTGCATCATCCCTGTCTGAGTCGGACGCAGCCTCGAACCCTCCCGCCAAGCGCATTCTCGTCGTTACCGGCGGGCATCGGGTCGCCATCGATGACTTCCTGGGTGCGATAGCGGCCATCTGCGACGAGCGTGGCTGGGTCTGGGCGCACGCGACGAGGCCCTCCGCCCAGCGTTGGCTCACGCCCGACTTCGCCGGCCAGTGGGACGTCATCCTGCTCCATGACATCGCGGGCCTGGCCCTCAAGCGCGGGGCCGAGCCGCTCCCCATCGCCCCCGATCCTGGCGTGGCCGAGGACCTAGTCGCCCTCCTCGACGCCGGTCAGGGGATGGTGGTGCTGCACCATGCGATCAGTTCATGGCCCGCGTGGGAGGGCTGGGCTGAGGCAATTGGTGCCCGATTCCTGTACGCACCAGGGCGCCTGCGGGGGGTCGACCTGCCGTCGTCCGGCTACCGGGTCGGAAGGTTCACCGTGCAGGTCACCGACACCGCGCACCCCATCTGCCAAGGGGTCAGCGATTTCGAGATCGATGATGAGTTGTACTTCGCCCCCGTGCTCACCGACCGCATTCAGCCAATCCTGTGCCACGATGCCGACATGTCCGGCGAGCTCTTCCAGGACACCTTCGACGAGGTCAGCAACGGCGCATCAACCGGCGTGACCTGCGCCGATCGTGCTGCTGACGGCGGCCTGCACGGCGGCAGCCGGCTCATGGGCTGGACCACGGTC
>WLND01000176.1 GCA_009726075.1 Actinomycetota bacterium | reverse complement strand
CTGGAGATGCTCTCCGCCAACGGCGCCGAGCTGACGAAGCCCATCGTTGCCCGCATTGACGGCAACAACGCGATCGAGGGACGCAAGATCCTCACGGATGCCAATCATCCGCTCATCGAGATCGTCGACACCATGGATGATGCTGCGCGTCGAGTGGCCGAACTGGCCGCCGCACGCAAGGCCGGAAAGTAAGGGCTCGTAATGGCAATCTGGCTTGATAAGAATTCACGCATCCTCGTCCAGGGCATGACCGGATCCGAGGGCACCAAGCACACCCGTCGCATGGTCGCCTCAGGTGCCCAGGTCGTCGCCGGAGTCACGCCGGGCAAGGCCGGGCTCGATGTCGATGGCATCCCGATCTTCGACAACGTGCAGGACGCAATGGCCGCCACCGGCGCCAACGTCACGGTCGTGTTCGTGCCCCCGCGATTCGCCAAGGCTGCGGTCATCGAGGCCGTCGATGCGAAGATCGCGCTCGCCGTGGTCATCACCGAGGGCATCCCGGTGCACGACACGGCTCAGTTCTTCCAGTACTCGCAGAACTCGGGTGCGACGCGCATCATCGGTCCGAACTGCCCCGGCATCATCTCGCCCGGACAGTCCAACGCCGGCATCATTCCGGCCGACATCACCAAGGCTGGCCGCATCGGCCTGGTCTCGAAGTCGGGCACGCTGACCTACCAGATGATGTACGAACTTCGCGATTTCGGCTTCTCGACGGCGGTCGGCATCGGTGGCGACCCCATCATCGGTACCACGCACATCGACTGCCTCGAGGCCTTCGAAGCCGACCCAGACACCGACGCCATCGTCATGATCGGTGAGATCGGCGGCGATGCCGAAGAGCGTGCGGCCGCCTACATCAAGGATCACGTCAGCAAGCCGGTCGTCGGCTACGTCGCCGGCTTCACCGCACCCGAAGGCAAGACCATGGGCCACGCGGGCGCCATTGTCTCCGGCGGATCCGGCACCGCGGCGGGCAAGCAGGAGGCCCTCGAGGCCGTGGGCGTCAAGGTCGGCAAGACGCCGTCCGCGACAGCCCGTCTCATGCGCGAAATCATGACCAAGGCGTAGTCGAGCCGAACGTGCCGTTGTTGCAGGGCCGGGCCGCACGTAGCCTGCGGTCATGGCCCTGCAACACCTCGCTCACGTAGTGCCGAAAGCGGATCGACGTGCCTGAAATATGGACCCTGTCGCTCGTCATCACGGTAGCCATCGCAGTATTCCTCTACGGGTTCTCCAAGACGGCCATGCCGGTGGCCGGCGTCCTTGCCGGCCCCATCCTCGCGGCCGTGCTCACCCCGGCGGTGGCGTCCGGTTTCATCGTCCCCCTCCTCATTCTCGGTGACGTCTTCGGCCTGGCCCTCTATCGGCAGCATGCCGACTGGAGCCTGATCAGGCGGCTCGTGCCCGGGGTCCTCGCAGGGTTCGCCATTACGGCGCTGCTCTTCAGGTTCGTCGATGCCCTCACGGTCGGACGAATTCTGGGTGTTCTCATCCTTGTCTCGGTCCTGCTCGAGGTGTGGCGCCTGCGATCGGAGGCGGGCCGCGCACAGGACCGGCCCGAGATGACCCACAAGCTGGCCATCGCATTCTTCGGCACCCTCGCCGGCATGACCACGATGGGGGCCAATGCCGGGGGCGCGGCGATGAGCCTCTACCTGGTGAAGATGCGCGTGTCGATGCTCGCGTTCATGGGTACCTCGACCTGGTTCTTCGCGATCCTGAATCTCATCAAGGTGCCCTTCGTGGTTGCCCTGGGCCTCATCGACGCCGACAGCCTGATTGCCAACGCCTGGTTCGCGCCCGCCCTGGTCATCGGGGCCGTCGTGGGTGCCGTCACCTTCCGGCGGATGAAGCCGACGGTCTTCATCTATGCGGCGCTCCTGCTCAGTGCGGTGGCGGCGTGCTGGCTGATCGTCAAGGGGTGAGCGCGCCGCGACCCCGCGGACCCGCTTTTCCTGAGATCGTGATCCTGTGAGTGTGCCCGATGACAATGAGTCGTTCGACAACTCATTCGAAGAGCGGACGAGAAGTGCCTGGATGGTGGGGCCGATTGGCGCCCTCTGGGCGGCCGGCCTGGGGCTTGCACTCCTCGTCGTCCCCATCCTGGTGCTCTGGATTGCATCCTCGGACGGAACCACCGACTGGCTTGAGCCGCTTCGGACAGCGGGCCTGACATGGGTGGCGGGCCACGATGTCGCGTTGCGCGTCGGGCGGGCCACCTACTCCCTCCTCCCATGGGGCTCGCTACTCGTCTGGCTCGCGATCCTCGCCGGCGCGGGCAGTTGGGCGGCGCGTTCAGCACGCGTGGCGAGCCTGCGTGACACTGCCTGGCTGACGCTGTCGGCAGCCTCGTGCTACGCCCTCGTGCTGGCGTGGGTGAGTTCCCTGACGGTTGAGCCGGGAGCCCGCACGGCGCCGACGAGGGCCTTCGGCGTCGGCCTGTTCGTGGCGTTCATCGGCTTCGGCTGGGGAGCTCTGCGCGGGTCTGGCCTGCTTCCCGTGATGAAGCGACGGATGCCGACCGATCTGCGCACGATGCTCGCTGCGGCGCTCGCCGGCGCCCTGGCCCTCTTCGGATTCGGCGCGATCGCGGCCGCGGTATCGCTCGGCATGGCCTTCGATCGGGCCGTCGCGATCCAGCACTACCTCGATGCTGGCGTGGCAGGGGGATTCGCGCTGCTGCTCCTCGGCGTCGGCTATGCGCCGGTCGCGGCGATGTGGTCGGTGTCCTATGTCGTGGGCGCTGGGATCAGCATCGGGCCAGGGGCGACACTGTCGCCGTTCGGCACGGCCCCGGCCGAAATCGCGCTGCCGCCGTTCCCGCTCGTGGCCGGGCTGCCGCAAGTCGTGGGTCCAAGCGCCTGGGCCCTCCCCGCACTGGGCGTCGCGGCCGGCATCGTCATCGGCCTCGTCGTCGGGAGGCGCGGACCACGCTCGGCGCTCTCGCGCCTGGGCATCGCTGTCGGAGCCTCGTGCATTGCGGCAATCTGGCTGGCCATCGCGGCCCGGATGTCGTTCGGGTCCCTGGGCGACGTGCGCCTCGTCGGCATCGGCCCGCGTTCGGAGTCGGTGGCCCTGCTGAGCGGGGGTCTCCTCCTCCTCGGGGCCATTCCGATCTCGATGATTGTTCGCCCGCGCCGATCGACCACAATAGCCCCGGACCTCGATGACGATGTCCTGTTCGACAGGGAGGATGCAGATGTCTGAGCAGCCAGTGGAGATGCCGCGTCCGAAGCCCCAGGTGGGCCTCGCGATCTCGTGGGCATTCGACACCTTTCGTCGCACCCCGGTGCCGTTCATTGCCCTCGCCGCTGTCGTAGCGGTCATCCAAATGGTGCAGCAGGTCGGCACTCAGCCGATCAACAACATCGTCCTCGACTGCAACGACGCCCAGACGGCCGGGCAGCAGGCGGCCTGCGCCGCGGCGCTGGGCGGGGCCGCGGTTGTCGGCGTGGCAGTGATGTTCCTGTTCCTGATCCTGGCGTTCTTCGCGACGATCGGCGTCTATCGCGCAGCGCTCGACACGAGCAACGGCATCGCCCCCGACTTCAAGGTCATCTTCAAGACCGAGAATCTCGGACGATACGTCGTGTTCTCGCTGGCGTATGCGGGCCTGGTCATCGCAGGTCTCGTGCTGTGCATCCTGCCGGGCATCGCGGTGGCCTTCCTGCTCCAACTCGGTCCGTTCTACATCCTCGACCGGGGCTATCGTCCGGTCGAGGCGATCAAGGCGAGTTACGCCGCGATCACGAAGAACTTCGGTCCCGCGGTCGTCATGGTGCTGTTCAGCCTCGTCGTCAGTGCGCTCGGCAGCGCCCTGTACGGGATCCTGACGCTCGTGACCCTGCCGTTCGCCACGCTCTTCATCGTTCACATGTTCCGGCAGTTCAACGGAGAGCCGGTGCGCTAGGGCGGTATTGGCTGGCGAGGCATCGTCTTCGGAGGAGGCGGCTGCTGCAGCGGTAGGATGCGCCAACGTGGGGTCCCGGATCGTAGTGCTCGCATCGGGCTCGGGCACGCTGCTTCAAGCACTGCTTGATTCGACATTGGGCACGTCGGTGGTTGCGGTTGGCAGTGATGTGTCGGACGCCCCGGCGCTCGCGCGAGGCGAATCCGCCGGAGCGGCCGTGTTCTGCGTGCGCCCCGTAGATTTCGCCGACAGGCGCGACTGGAATCTGGCCCTGCGGGCGGCGGTCGAGCAGCACGTGCCCGACTGGATCGTCAGCGCCGGGTTCATGCGCATCCTCGGCCCGGATTTCATCGAAGCGTTTGCCGGCCGCATCATCAACACGCATCCAGCCCTGCTGCCTTCGTTCCCTGGCGCACACGGTGTCCGCGACGCGCTGGCCTACGGGGTCAAGGTCACCGGCTGCACCGTCCACGTCGTCGATGAGGGGGTCGATACCGGCCCGATCATCGCCCAGCGGTGCGTCGTGATCGAGCCGGACGACACCGAGAGCGTCCTCCATGACCGAATCAAGATCATCGAGCGGGCACTGCTCGTCGAAACCCTGACCCAACTGATCGGAGCACAGCCATGAGCGAGCAGACCCGGCGACCGATACGTCGAGCCCTCGTATCGGTCTACGACAAGACCGGCCTCGAGGAGCTCGCCCGTGGGCTGGTGGCCGCTGGCGTCGAGATCGTGTCGACCGGCTCGACGGCCAAGACCATCGCAGCAGCGGGTTGCGCGGTGACCGCGGTCAACGACGTCACTGGATTCCCCGAGAGCCTCGAGGGAAGGGTGAAGACCCTTCATCCGCATATCCACGGTGGCCTGCTCGCAGACCTTCGCAAGCCCGAGCACGAGCGCGAGCTCGCTGAGCTCGGCATCGAAGCCTTCGAGCTCGTCGTCGTCAACCTCTACCCGTTCACCGAGACGGTGGCG
>WLND01000175.1 GCA_009726075.1 Actinomycetota bacterium | reverse complement strand
TGCGGCCGGGTCGCGACGACAAGGTGGTGGCGTCGTGGAATGGCCTGGCAATCGCGGCGCTCGCCGAGGCTGGCGCGCTCTTCGGCGAGCCGTCGTGGGTTGACGCGGCAGTCGGGGCCGCTGACGTTCTCCTGGCTGTGCATCTGGGTGCGGCTGGAGGGGATCGCCTCTGCCGCACCTCGCGCGACGGCTCGGCTGGCCGAAATGACGGCGTGCTCGACGATTACGCGGGAGTGGCCGAGGGGTTCCTTGCCCTGTTCCAGGTGACGGGCGACAACGAGTGGCTCACCGTCGCCGGGGCGCTCATCGACCTTGCGGTCGGGCATTTCGCCGACGGTGCCGGCGGATTCTTCGACACGGCCGATGATGCGCCGCCGCTCGTTCGCCGACCCCGCGATCCGTCGGATAACGCGGAGCCGTCCGGGTGGCTTGCGATCGCGAACGCAGCCTTGACCTACTCGGCGCTTACCGGCGAGCTCCGCTACCGAACGGTCGCGGAGGAAGCCCTCGGCGTCGTGAGCGGTCTGGGCGGCCGGGCGCCGAGGGCGGTCGGATGGGGATTGGCGACGGCATCTGCCCTGTTGGCCGGACCCCTTGAGATCGCAGTGGTCGGTGAGTCAGGGGCCGCCGACACGGTCCTGATGCATCGCACTGCTCTGGGCTCGACATCGCCGGGCGCTGTGGTGGCGGTCGGGCACGGCGGCGACGTGCCGCTGCTGCGCGATCGTCCGATGATCGACGGGAAGGCCACGGCGTACGTCTGCCGGGGGTTCGTCTGTCAGCGGCCGGAAATCTCAGCGGAGGCGCTGGCCGGACAGGTCAACACCCACCCCGGTTTGTCCCACCTCCTGGGACAATCCGCAGAAATCTAGGCTTGGAAGGCCCTACTTTGCGGTTTGTCCCAGGAGGTGGGACAAACTGCAGAACGGGGCTGGAATCCGGCGAGATTTTGCACGATGTCCCAGGAGGTGGGACAAACGGCGGGAGGGGTGGTTAGGGGATGAGGTACATGGGGTTCGGCAGCAGGAACCCCTTGGCGACGTAGCCGCCCGTGACGTCGCTGACCTGGTCGCCGATCGTGAACGCCAGGCGCCAGCCCTGCTTCGTCCAACGTGCTCGCGTTGCCGTCTTGAACTCCAGGGCCGTCAGCTGGGCCTGCGTTGGGGAGCGCAGCACGAGCTCGTCCCAGCCGCTGATGCCGCGTTTTCGCAGGCACGCCTCTGTGTCGGCCCTCGTGTCCTCATCGCGTCCGCTCAGCAGGAACACGCTCGCCCCGAGCGACTTCGCGGCGTCGAGCAGGCTTCGGGTGGCGCTGATCGCAGGCGTTCGGCAGGACCGGACGATTGCGGCCCCGAGGCCTGATGGCAGAGAGAAGTCGTGCTGCGAGTACGGGACGTACCAGCTCAGCAGGGTGTCGTCGATGTCGAACACGGCGGCCGGACGGCACGCCGCCTGCGAGGTATCACCGCAGGTGTCAACGAGCCACGTGGCAAGGAAGGCTCGTGCTTGCTCGGCCACTGCACGCTGATCGAGGGCGAACTGCCCCGACGAGCGATACGCGCGAATCTCGTCGGCGAACTGCGCCCCGGCACTGTAGCGGTGAAGGGCCGAGAGGGCAGGCAGACGCTGGTCGACCCCCTCGACAGGTGTGGGCTGGCCTGGAACATCGATGGGGTGCACGCGCCCTGTCTCGGCCGACTGTTGGCCCGTGACGGCTGACGAAGACACGGCAGGAGCAGCACCGACCGCGACCGCCAGCATGACTCCGAGGGTGACCACCATTCGCGCGCGGGGAGTCCTCATGAGCCGGTAACCTTTCGGGTTGTGGGCCTGCGAGATCTGATTTATCGATTGTATGAGCGTCAGCTCACGTCGCAGATCCCTGATGACCGTCGGCCGAGGCACGTGGGCATCATCCTTGACGGAAATCGGCGCTGGGCCGAGGCGCAGGGCTCCTCCTCATCGGCGGGCCATCGCGCCGGCGCTGCCAAGATCGTCGACTTCCTCGGCTGGTGCGACGAGGCGGGCGTCGAGGTGGTCACTCTTTGGCTCCTGTCGACAGACAACCTCACCAGACCGGCGGATGAGCTCGAGGCGCTCGTCGGCATCATCGAAGACACCGTGACCGATCTGGTCGCGCATGCGCGCTGGCGCATCCACCCCGTGGGCGCCCTCGACCTGCTTCCCGACCACACCTCGCGGTTGCTCAAGGAGGCCGAGACATCGACCGCCGCAATACCTGGGTCACTGGTGAATGTGGCTGTCGGCTACGGCGGCCGCCGGGAAGTGGTCGATGCGGTGCGATCGCTGATGCAGGAGCATGCGAGCCAGGGCACCTCGCTGGACGAGCTCGCGCAGTTCATCGATATCGAGCACATCACCGAGCACCTTTACACCAAGGGCCAGCCGGATCCTGACCTCGTCATTCGCACGTCCGGCGAGCAGCGCCTGTCCGGGTTCCTGCTGTGGCAGAGCGCGCATTCGGAGTTCTACTTCTGCGAGGCCTACTGGCCAGATTTCCGCCACGTCGACTTCCTCCGGGCCCTGCGCGCATACGCCGAACGTCAGCGACGCTTCGGTTCGTGATCCATGGTTCCCGTCTGGTCAGGGCGGTCCGGCTTCCCGTCGAGGGTCCTGTCCCGCCGCCAACACCTGTGGACTTCCTGTGGACTAGCATGTGATGCCGATCACAGCCAATGTCCAATTCGTCCGGTTAGCCAAGGGTAAATAGTGACGAATGTCGGATTATTGGCAGATTCGCGTGACATGGAACACCTTGGCTACGCGTGACAGATCCGAGAACTCAGGGCAAGTTAGGGCTACACACATAGTCGAAAGCGTTGGGAAAGGGAGGTGAGCGTGCGCCGAACCTTCAGTGTGCTCGCTTTCGTCACCATCTCGACGGTCTTCCTGTCGGGCCTGACTGCGCCCGGGGCCGGGGCGGCAACGATTCTCGACGCCCCCGGCCGGGTGGCCGCGGCACTGCCACTGGATCAGGCGACCGAGGACAAGGCCAAGGACGACAAGGTCAAGTTCGGCCTACCGGCGTTCCGTGTGCGCGAACTCGAGTACGCGCTCGGACGCCTGGCATCGCGCGACACCCGAGGCGTCATGCCGAGCCTGTACCGCGGCAAGTGGTTCGTGAAGAAGGCCGAACACCTGCGCCGCTGCATCATGATGCACGAGAGCCATGCTGACTACCGTGCGGTGAGCGTCGGGGGCAAGTACCGCGGCGCCTATCAGATGAACCGGCCCCTGTTCGTTGGCGCCGCCTGGATGATGATCCCCGAGGTACGGCGCGACATGGGCCCGCAGGGCGTGGCCATCGTCAAGCGCCTCATGCGCATGAAAACGCACCTGTGGCCCCGATACTGGCAGGACAGGGCCTTCTGGCGCGTCTGGGCCAAGGGCGAGGGCCGTCGGCACTGGCGCACCACTGTGCGGGGCTGCTGACCGCTCGTTCGCTGATCGGCTGCCCTAAGGCTGCGGCCGAACCCCCTACCTGGGCGGCCCTACCGGAATGCGGCTGACCAGGGGACGCATGGTCTCGGCGAAGAAGTCATTGCCCTTGTCGTCGACCACGACGAACGCGGGGAAGTCGACGACCTCGATCCGCCACACCGCCTCCATGCCCAGCTCGGGGAAATCGAGCACCTCGACCTTGGTGATGTTGTCCTGGGCCAGGACAGCGGCGGGCCCGCCGATCGATCCGAGGTAGAAGCCGCCGTTGCTGTGGCAGGCGTCGGTCACGGCCTTGCTGCGATTGCCCTTCGCGAGCATGACCATGGATCCGCCGGCCTTTTGGAACTGGTCGACATAGGAGTCCATGCGTCCGGCCGTGGTCGGCCCGAACGAGCCCGAGGCGTAGCCGGCCGGGGTCTTCGCCGGACCGGCGTAGTAGACCGCGTGATCGCGCAGGTAGGCCGGCATCGGCTCGCCTCGATCGAGCATCGCCTTGATCCGGGAATGCGCGAGGTCGCGTGCCACGACGAGTGACCCCGTGAGCGACACCCGGGTCTTGACCGGGAGGGCGGAGAGCTGGTTGCGGATCACGTCCATCGGCTGGCTCAGGTCGATGGCGACGACGTCATCGTCGAGGTGGTCGTCGGTGACCTCGGGCAGGAAATGCGCCGGCTCGCGCTCGAGCTGCTCGAGGAACACGCCCTCGGGCGTGATCTTCGCGAGGGCCTGGCGATCGGCCGAGCACGATACCGCGATCGCCACGGGAAGGGAGGCGCCGTGGCGAGGCAGCCGGATGACCCGTACGTCGTGGCAGAAGTACTTGCCGCCGAACTGGGCCCCGATGCCGAACTCCTGCGTCTGGCGCCAGATCTCGGCCTCCATCTCGATGTCGCGGAAGGCATGCCCCGTCATCGAGCCGTGGACGGGCAGGGAGTCGTAGTACCGGGCGCTGGCGTACTTCGCAGTCTTCACGGCGAACTCGGCGCTCGTGCCCCCGACGACCACGGCAAGGTGGTACGGCGGGCAGGCCGCGGTGCCGATCTCGCGCAGCTTCTCGTCAAGGAAGGCGCTGAACGAGGCAGGGTTCAAGAGGGCCGCGGTCTGCTGGTAGAGGTAGCTCTTGTTGGCGCTGCCTCCGCCCTTGGCCATGAACAGGAACTCGTACTGCGCCTCGTGGCCGGCGTGGGTGTTGGCGTACAGCTCGATCTGCGCGGGCAGGTTGGTACCGGTGTTGCGCTCCTCCCACATCGACAGGGGGGCCATCTGCGAGTAGCGCAGGTTGAGCTGCTCGTAGGCGTCGTAGATGCCGCGCGAAAGGTGCTCCTCATCGCGGCCCGTTGTCCAGACATGCTGGCCGCGCTTGCCCATGACGATGGCGGTGCCGGTGTCCTGGCACATGGGCAGGACCCCGCCGGCCGAGATGTTGGCGTTCTTGAGCAGGTCGAGCGCG
>WLND01000174.1 GCA_009726075.1 Actinomycetota bacterium | reverse complement strand
GTGAGCACCGAGGGATTGGACAGAGGAGATCTCATGACGATCACGCGCAATGCTGCCGTGGCGGCGGTGGTGACGGCCGGGGTGGCTGGTGCGCTGCTCGTCTCGGCGCTTCCCGCCATGGCTCGGCCAGGCGACGGGCCGGGTGGGCCGGGTGGCCAGGGTGGCCAGGGTGGCCCGGGCGGATTCAGCCAGCAAGGACCCGGCCAGCGACCTGGCCCCGATGGCGCCCAAGCGCAGCCGCAGAACCCGGGACAACAACAGAATCCGGGACAACAGCAGAATCCGGGACAGGGCCAGGATTCCGGCCAAGCGTCGGGACAGGGTCGAGGCCAGGGCCAGGGCCAGGGCACTGTCATCGTCACCGTCCCGGACACCATCACTCCGGGAACCCCCTTCACCGGCACTGCGACCGCAACCTTCACGGCCTCGCAGACCACGGCGACCCCTGCGCCCATCCAGGCCCAGGTCGAGTCGGCCTGCGGGAGCCTGACTCCGCAGGTGACGACCACCGCCACGGGGGCATCGCTGTCGTTCACGCTGACCTGCCCGGTCGGCCAGCGGGGCCCGGTGCCCCTGACTGTGAGCATCATTGTTAGCGGAAGGCCAGCTCTCATCGGTCGTACCATGCTGACATTGGCGGCCCCGGCAGCCGTGCTTGATCTGTCAACCCTCTACTCATTCGACGGGGCCGGGAACAATCTCACGAACACCTCATGGGGAGCGGCCGGCAACGCACTGATCCGCAAGTCGGCCAGCGCCTACGGAGATCGCATCTCAACCCCCGCGGGCGCCAGCCGCCCGAGTGCCCGTCTGGTGAGCAACAGTGTCAGCACCCAGGCCGCAAGCGTCCTCAACAACCGCGGAATGTCCGACTTCTCATACGTCTGGGGCCAGTTCCTCGACCACGACATCAACCTGAGCTCGACGGGCTCCGAGAAGTTCCCGGTTGCGGTGCCAGCGTCCGACCCGTCCTTCGATCCGGCTGGCACAGGGTCGATGACCATTCCGTTCTCCCGCAGCACCTCCGCGGCAGGCACCGGAACGTCGTCGACGAACCCACGCCAGCAGACCGGCCTCGTCACGGCCTTTGTCGACGGGTCGCAGATCTACGGTTCTGACACTGCACGGGCCAACGCGCTGAGATCCTTCGTCGGCGGCAAGCTCAAGACGAGCGACGGCAACATGCTCCCCTTCAACACCGCCGGCCTCGCAAACGCGAACGACTCCCACTTCATCGCGGATTCGAAGCTCTTCCTTGCCGGTGACGTGCGGGCGAACGAGAACCCCGACCTAGCCTCCCTGCAGACCGTGTTCATGCGCGAGCACAACCGCGTTGCCACCCGAGTGCAGGCGGCGAACCCGACCTGGAACGACGAGCAGGTCTACCAGGGCGCTCGCCAGTACGTGATCGCCGAAGTGCAGGCCATCACCTACAACGAGTTCCTGCCGTCCCTCCTGGGCCGGTCGGCGCTGGGCGGCTACTCGGGTTACGACTCGACGGTCGATCCCTCAATGGCCAACGAGTTCGCAGCAGCTGCGTTCCGGTACGGCCATAGCCTGCTCGACGGCGAGCTCGCGAGACTGAACAACGACGGCACCCCGACGGCGGCCGGGCCCATCACGTTGCAGTCAGCCTTCTTCAACACCAGCGTCTTCAATCCTTCGCTGGCGAACCACGAGGGCGATATCGATCCGTTCCTGAAGGCTGCGGCGACAGGCACCGCCCAAGAGGTCGACCTGCTCGTTGTCGACGACGTCCGCAACTTCCTCTTCGGGCCTCCCGGAGCCGGCGGCCTCGATCTCGCATCGCTCAACATCCAGCGCGGACGTGACCACGGGCTCGCCGACTACAACACGGTGCGTGCGGCATATGGCCTCCCGCGGGTGCGATCGTTCGACGAGATCACTTCGGACGCGACAGTTCAGTCGAAGTTGAAGAGCCTGTACGGGACCGTCGACAACATCGACCTGTGGGTCGGCGGCCTTGCGGAGGACCATGCGTCTGGCGCGAGCGTCGGCCCGGTGTTCCAGCGGATCATCGTCGATCAGTTCGCTCGACTTCGCGCCGCTGACCGCCACTGGTACGAGTCGATCTTCACCGGCGACGAGCTCGCCCGACTGCGATCGACGCACCTGTCCGACATCATCGCGCGCAACACATCGCTGACTACCCTGCAGCGCAACGTGTTCTTCGCGAACGGTGCCAGCGGCTCGTAACCGCTGAAAGGGCACGCTCCCACCCGGGAGCGTGCCCCTTTTGGGTTTTTCGGACGAGTACGGACGTCACAACGCCCGAGTCGAAAGGGATCGACCACCACCGTGTTTCCGCGGGAACTCACACTGGGCCGAGACAACCGAGCGAGCGATTTCGCGTCGATCCTGCCCCCTGGCGTCTTCTCCGAAGAATCGCATGCACCATTGGGCCCTGGCACTCGCGCACCAGGGTCGCCTTGCGGCAGGCTTGGCTCATGTCGCCAGTTTCCAAGAAGCGCAAGCAGCCGCCCGGTCGAGCGCCAAAGTCGGCTGCCCGCCCGTCCATCATCGGGCCGATCTTGAGCGTGTTCGCTGAGCGCCTTGACGACGACGGGCCGCTGCAGACGGAGTTGGTGCTCGCGTACCTCCTCGGCACCGGCTGGGGCGGCGCACAATGGGGGCGCACCGACGCCGCGGAGGCGCTTGCCAGCGAGATCGTCGACGCGAACCCGACCGGCCACCCGGCAGGAGGCCTGGTGCTGCTCGCGCTTGCCCGCACGGGTCCGCGCCCCCTCCGAGAGAAGGCCCTGCAGGCGCTCGAGCTCGGAGCCTCCTCCGAGTCGACCAAGTGGCGGATGCCCGACTGGGCTGAGCGAATCGGGACGGCCGAGCTGGGCCGAACAGCGATCCTCACCGACGTCTACGGTGACCAGACCTCCTACTACATGGAGTTCAGCTACCCTGGCACGGCAAATCCCGAGCAGCACCTGGTTGTTGCGCTCGTCGACTACAACCTGCACCTGATCAAGGACATGTTCGTCCGGGTCGGTCCGCATGTCTTCGAGCTGCTGGAGCAGATAGCCAAGGAGGACGACGCAGCGACCTTCGCGCCGATGGACCTGCAGTCCGCCTCCGACGACTTGTGGGCCCACCTGGACGTCACCGACCGCACGCTCGGGGACCCTTCTGGCGAGGAGTCCGCCGAGACGAGATACCTCCTTGAGGCCCGCCTGGACAGGCTGCCTCATCCGAATGCGAACACGGACTTCAGGCCCACGGTGGCGCAGGCGGAGCGCGGTCGCATTCTTACGGCGTTCATGAAGACGGTGGCGGTCAAGGACCTGCTGTCCGGCACGGGGAGCCCCGACGGCCCGCCGGAGCGGGATTCCGTCCGCTATATCGCGCGCTTGGCGATCGACTACGCGTCCGACTACGGGGCGGGTGACCCGTTGCGCTGGAGCCCGATTGCCGTCGAACTCTTCCTCACCGACTGGGCGCCCCGAAAAGTGGTCTGGGATGCCGAAGACGTCCTGTGGGTCCCGGAGGTCCTAGACCTCTTCGTTGCCTACTGCGGCAAGCGCTCGGGGCTCGAGCTCCGATGGATTGAGGCGATCCGTGAGGCGGTGGACGAATACGGCGGCGACTTCGTGGCGATCGAGCTCGCCGGAAACAGCAAGGGACCGGGCGCTCAGGTCATGGCCGCATTGCTCGCCGACGGCGTCGACCTGATGGATGGAGAGGCGGTGCAGCAGTGGATAGCGCGCTACAACGACAGCCTGTGAACGCGCGGACTGCAAGGCCGCAGGGCAAGCCCATCCTGACGCTGAAGGGTGAAGTGCTCGGACGATTACTCGGGACGTGACGCAAGCACTCCGGCCACCACGTGTCAGTGGTGCCCGAAAGCCCGGCATCGGTCGACGGCCTATCGAGCAGTTCCTCGCGTCGTGAGACCCGCACGTCTTCGGCCGCGCACCTGAGAGCAGGGCGAGGTTCAGCTCTGTCGAACCGACGACTGCCATGGGCCTCCATGCCGGTGCGCGAGATGCTCGGGGCCTTGAACGGCGGGTCGTGGGCAGTTGCGGTGTCTGCAGGGCACCAGCCCCTAGGCTCACCGCATGACAAATCCGACAATCGGTACGAGCAACGGGTCAGGCACGCCAGCGACAAAGAAGGCGGCGAGAATGCCGGTCAAGCGTCGGCTCGTCATAGTTGCGGCCGTCGTCGTGCTCGTGCTGCTGCCGGCGGTCGTCATGGTGCTCGTCACATGGGCCGGCACCGGCAAACTTCAGGGTGCCGCCACCTGGGCGTCGATCCCGGCCATCGTAGGCATTGCCACGGCGCTGTCGGGCTATCGTCGGTACGCGATCGTCGCCTCGATCGTCATGGCCTTCCTCGCTCCTCTCGCCATCGTGGCCGGCATATCCCCGGTGTCGGGCGCCGCACTGATGGCAATCCTCTGCATGACGGTGGGCCGCCTGTCGCGGGTGGGCCTGCAGAAGTCGGGCCTGCTGGTTCCGGTGATGCTGGCTTGGGCGCTTATCGACCCGCCGGCATGGAACGGAGCCACCTCGGTGGACCGCCTCGACACCGGCTACCTCCTGTGGATGACGCTCATCTTCCTCGTCGGCGGCCTCCTGCCTGCCCTGCTCCTGCCCGTGGTGATGCGCAAGCGTCCGGCGCCGCACTTCGTCCCGCACTCGCAGCGTGAGGCCACGACCTACACGGTGATGATCACCATCCTGGTGACGGTGTCGACGTTCTACGTCCTCGACAACCCCAAGATGATCGGCGGGGCCTTCCTGATCGCGGTGATCTTGGTGATGGCTCCGATCGGAACGTCCCAAACAATCAAGCCGACGATCTTCCGCCTTCTCGGGACGATCGCGGGATCGGTGCTCGTCATCGCACTCGTGAGTCAGGTGAATTCTCTGGGCGTTGTGT
>WLND01000173.1 GCA_009726075.1 Actinomycetota bacterium | reverse complement strand
CGTGGCGCAGTTGCTCGGCGCCGAATCGATCATCAACGTGGCCGGATTCGGCCCGCCTACCCTCCATGCGCTCGGGGCCAGGCTCGCATCGCGGCTGTCGAGCCGGGTGTACAACCTCGCCATCACGAACGTACCCGGGCCGCAGCAGCCGCTCTACGTTGCCGGTTCACGGCTTCTTGCGTCGTACCCCGTGATGCCGTTGACCAAGAATCAGGCGATGAGCATCGGCCTGACGTCGTACGACGGCGGTGTGTTCGTGTCGGTCAACGCCGATCGCGACTCGGTCCGCGACCTCGCAGATTTCGTCGGCTGCATGCGTGAGTCGCTGGACGAGCTTCGGCAAGCGGCCCGCCTTGTCACCGGTCGTGTCCTTCGCATCATCCCGAGCGACGACGGCCCGGACGAGGTCTCGGTGAGTTGATGGCCCCGGCGGCAGGACGACCGATTCGCCGAGGCATCGTCCTCGGCGGTGGTGGCGTCCTCGGCGGAACCTGGGCGGTGGGGGCTCTGCTCGCCCTGGACGAGGTGTTCGGCTTCGACGCGCGAGCGGCTGATGTGCTCGTCGGTACGTCTGCCGGTTCGGTGCTCGCGGCGATGCTCGGAGCGGGGGTGAGCGCAGAGCAACTGCGCCAGCGCTACAACGACGAGGCGGTCGCCGACGGCCCCCTTGCCGGGCTCGAGTGGGACCCGGACGCAGCCATCGGCGGGAATCGTCCGGCGATGCCCAAGGTGCTCGGCCCAGGATCCCTCCGGCTCATCGGCAACCGCCTCCTCCACCCGAGCCAGGTGCCGGCCACGGCCCTGGTCGCGGCGCTCATGCCGGAGGGCACCAAGACCATGGCGGGCGTCGGCCGCCTCATCGACTCGATCACGCCGATCGGCGGCTGGTCGGATCACCCGGCCTGCTGGATCGTGGCGATGGACTACGACTCCGGCCGGCGCGTCGTCTTCGGCCGGCCTGGGTCGATGGTTGCGCCCCTCTCAAGTGCGGTCATGGCCTCATGCTCGATCCCGGGATGGTTCGCACCGGTCCGCATTGGCGGGCACACGTTCATCGATGGCGGGGCGCTGTCGGCCACGTCGGTCGATGTCGTCGAGCACGCGGGTCTTGACGAGGTCTATGTCATCGCCCCGATGGTCTCGTTCGCCACGGATCATCCGCGGTCTGCTGCGGCGCGGCTCGAGCGCCGGTGGCGCGAGACCGTCACACGCGCCTGCCTTGCCGAGGCCGCTGCGGTCACCCGGGCCGGCGCGGTTGTTCGCGTGATCGGCCCCGGGCCCCAGGACCTTGAGGCGATCGGCGCAAACATGATGGATTCGTCGAAGCGCCGGCTCGTGCTGGAGACCTCAGTGCGGACGAGCGTCGATGCGTGGCGCGACGTCGAGGCTCAGCCGGCTGAGGCCTGACGGTCGCCGAGGAGCCATGCACGAGCGAGTTGCTCCTCCTTGGCCAGGTAACGCTGGGTCTGCTCCTTGGCCATCTCCTCGATCTTGCCCCCCATGAACGGGATGCTGGCCTTGTACTCGCCGAAGGTGCGAACGGTCGTGGTCGTCCCGTCGGAGGTGATCGACATCGCGCCGGTGAAGACGAGCGGGGCCGAGAATGACGCGGACGCGACTGCGCTGCCCGTGCCGTCGGGGTCAGCCGTCGCCCACTCCTGGCGCTCGGTCACGGTCAGGGTCTCGCCGATGAACGACTTGGCGAACGACGGAACGTTCGCGGGAAGCACCCGTTCGACGACGACGATGGTTGCGCCGTCGGACCCTTCGGACACCTCGAACGTGACAGAGGTTGCCCCGGTCTGCTCGGCCCGGAACACGATGTAATCGCCGTCGATGAGCATCGCCCGGACGGCGGTTGCGTCCATCTCGTACGTCTGGGAGAAATCCAATGTTGTGGCCATGCCCGCACCCTCCAGTTTTATGACTAGCGTAGCCATGTGCCTGACGTAGCGGAGAACGTGATCGCGGCCCTCGACAGCGACGTCGACGACGAGCTCCGGCTCCTCCTCGCCCGTTTCTACCGATATGTCACGCGTGATGACATCGGGGCAATGGATACCCCAGCGCTCATCCACCAGGTCGCCGCGGTGCGAGAGCTCGGGAGCAGGCGGCTCGCCGGGGAGTCGAAGGTGAGCATCGGGCGCGACCGGGAGGGTCTTGCCACGGTGGCGTCGGTCATCACCGACGACATGCCGTTCCTCGTCGATTCGGTCACGGCCGCGTTCTCGGAGGAAGGCCGCACCATCCGACTCGTCATGCACCCGCAACTGGTCGTGGAGCGGGATGACGACGGCAACCTGATCCGAGTCCTCGACCTCGATGTCGATGATCCGCGGCCGACCGGCGCGATTGCCGAATCGTGGATGTGCCTGCGAATGGACCGCGACTACGTCAACGAGTCGGAGGACCGGACCGCGGCCCACGTCCGGCGCGTGCTCCACGACGTCCGGGCTGCCGTTGACGACTGGCACCCGATGACCCAGCAGGCGCTTGCGATTGCGCGTGACCTCAGGTCAGATCCTCCGGCCGGGGTCCCTTCGGCAGAGGCACAGGAGGCTGCCGACCTGCTCGACTGGCTGTGCGATGACCACCTGACGTTTCTCGGCTACCGCGAGTACCGCCTCGTAACGCTTGCGGACGGCACGGACGCCCTCGAGGCCGATCCGGCCAGCGGGCTCGGCATCCTGCGCCGAGCCGATTCCACCCCGCCTGAAGCAGCACCCCCGGGACGGGCGGCGAAGGTGGCATCGAGGAGCTTCGCCGCGCTCCCGCCAGCTGTGCGGGCCAAGGCGCGCGAGCCTCGCGTGCTGGTCCTGAGCAAGGCCAACTCCAGGTCGACGGTGCACCGACCGGCCTTCCTGGACTACGTGGGCGTGAAGATGTTCGATGCAGCCGGCACGGTCGTCGGCGAGCGGCGATTCCTGGGCCTGCTCACCGCTTCGGCCTACAACGAGAGCGTGCTCGAGATTCCGGTGCTGCGCGAACGCGTCCAGCGGGTCATGGACATCCTGGGGCTGATCCCCGGATCGCACAGCGCCAAGGACCTCCGTCAGTTCTTCGAGACCTACCCACGCGATGAGCTGTTCCAGACTGCAGCCGACGGACTCATCGACGTTGCCGCGTCGGTCATGCACCTGCTCGAGCGGCGGCAGACGAAACTCTACGTTCGAGCCGACGACTATGGCCGGTTCGTCTCATGCCTCGTGTACCTGCCGCGCGATCGCTACACGACGCGCGTGCGTCTCCGCGTGGAGCGGCTGCTCCGCGAGGCGTTCGGGGGCATCTCGGTCGACTACACGGCCCTGGTGACCGAGTCGGTGCTCGCGCGGCTTCACTATGTCGTGCACCTGCCCGAGGGGGTGCCGGTACCGCACATTGACCTTGTCGCCCTTGAGGCCAGGCTCGCTCAGGCGACCCAGAGCTGGGAGGACGCCTTCACGTCGGCTGTGGTGGCCGCGGTCGGCGAAGCGCAGGCCCCCGGCCTCCTCACGGCCTACTCCGACGCCTTTCCCGAGGGGTACAAGGAGGAGTTCAGCGCGGAGACCGGCGTTGCCGATGCGCTGACCATCGAACGACTGCAACCGGGCGAGCTGGCGCTGGACTGGTACGCGAGCGGACTCGACGAAGCCGGGCGCATGCGGTTCAAGGTCATTCGTGTGGGCCCGGCCATGTCGCTGTCGCGCATCCTGCCGACCCTGCAGCACATGGGCGTCGAGGTTCTCGACGAGCATCCGCATCTGGTGGAGCGGTCAGCGGGAGCGCAGGCCTGGATCCTCGACTTCGGGCTTCGACTGCCGGACGACGGAGCGGTGCATCGCGATTCGCTGGCCGTCCGTGCCACTGATGCTTTCCGAGCGGCATGGTTCGGCGACTGCGAGACCGATGCGTTCAATGCCCTGGTCATCCGTGCCGGCCTGACCTGGCAGCAGGCGGCGCTCATCCGCGCGTATGCGAGGTACCTTCGCCAGATCGGCTCAGCCTTCGGCCAGGACTACATCAAGCGCGTTCTGGCCGGCAATGTACCGATCGTCCAACTGCTGATCGAGCTCTTCGAGGTCCAGTTCGCACCGATCGGCCGCTTCGCACCGAACGGGCCTGTTGCCGAAAGCCGCGAGGACGCGGCGAACGACCTCGTCCGGCGCATTGAAGCCGAGCTTGAGGCCGTCCTCAGCCTGGACCACGACCGGATCCTGCGCTCCTTCCTCGCCCTTGTTCGGGCGACCCTGCGGACCAACGCGTTCGCGCGGCACGGAGGTGCGCGGCAGGCCCTCGCCTTCAAGATCGATCCGCGTGCGGTGCCGGACATGCCACTGCCCAAGCCGATGTTCGAGATCTGGGTCTACTCGCCACGAGTCGAGGGCGTGCACCTAAGGTTCGGCGCCGTGGCCCGTGGAGGCCTGCGTTGGAGCGATCGACCCGAGGACTTCCGCACCGAGGTCCTCGGGCTGGTGAAGGCGCAGGAGGTCAAGAACGCCGTCATCGTGCCGGTCGGGGCCAAGGGTGGATTCTTCGCATCGCAACTGCCCGATCAGGCGCTCGACCGCGATGCGTGGCTGGTCGAGGGCAAGGCCTCGTACCGCGAGTTCGTGTCGGCCCTGCTCGACATCACCGACAACCTCGTTTCGGGAGCAGTGGTGCCGCCCGCCGACGTCGTCCGTCGTGATGGCGACGACTCCTATCTCGTGGTGGCGGCGGACAAGGGCACGGCGACCTTCTCCGACCTCGCGAACGCGATCTCGACCGACTACGGGTTCTGGCTCGGCGACGCCTTCGCCTCCGGAGGCTCGGTGGGCTACGACCACAAGGCCATGGGCATCACCGCCCGCGGCGCATGGGAGTCCGTCAAGCGTCACTTCCGTGACATGGGCATCGACACGCAGCGGGAGCCGTTTACCGCAGCCGGCATCGGCGACATGAGCGGCGACGTCTTCGGCAACGGCATGCTCCTGAGCGAGCAGATCCGGCTCGT
>WLND01000172.1 GCA_009726075.1 Actinomycetota bacterium | reverse complement strand
GCATGGCTCGTGGCCGCCGTCACCTTCCTCGTCCTCATTGCGTCGGCGGCATTCAGGTCGTCGGTCGGCCTCATGATCGTGCCGTTCGAGGACGACTTCGGCTGGTCGCGATCGGCGACCTCGCTCGCGGTGTCGGTGAACCTCGTGTTCTACGGCCTCACCGCACCATTCGCCGCCGCCCTCATGGAGCGCTTCGGCGTGCGGCGCATCGCCGCCGGCGCGATGCTCCTCGTTGCCACGGGCACCGCACTCACCACGGTCATGACCCAGGCGTGGCAGCTCGTGCTGCTCTGGGGAGTGCTCGTCGGTCTCGGCACCGGCTCGACCGCGCTCGTCTTCGGGGCCCTCATCGCCAACCGCTGGTTCGTGCGCCACCGCGGCCTCGTCATCGGCGTGTTCGGCGCCGCCTGGGCCACCGGCCAACTCGTCTTCCTGCCCTTCATTTCGCGCACTATCGAGACCCAGGGCTGGCGCTGGGCGTCGCTCGGCGTCGCAGCGCTCGCCGCGCTGACGATCCCGCTCGTCTGGCTCGTCCTGCGCGATCGGCCATCCGACATCGGCCTTCGGCCCTACGGGGCTACCGACGAGACAGCCGAGGAGCGCTCGGTCAACACGACCCACAGTGCGTGGGGGGCCGCAGCGACCGCCGTCACCACGCTTCGCGATGCCGCGCGCACGAAGGCGTTCTGGCTGCTCGCCGGCACCTTCTTCATCTGCGGCTGGACAACGAACGGGATCATCAGCACCCATTTCATCCCGGCGATGCACGACCATGGCATGGGCGCCACGACCGCAGCAGGTCTCCTCGCGGTCGTCGGCCTTTTCGATCTCATCGGCACCATCGGCTCGGGCTGGCTCACCGACCGGATGAACCCGCGGATCCTCCTCGCCATCTACTACGGGCTGCGGGGCATCGCGCTCATCTCCCTGCCACTCCTGCTGGGCCCCGATGTCGAGCCGCCGATCATCGTCATCATGATCCTGTTCGGCCTCGACTGGGTCGCCACCGTTCCGCCGACCGCGTCGCTCTGCCGTGAGATCTACGGGATCGAGAAGGGTGCGATTGTCTTCGGCTGGGTGTTCGCCGCGCACATGGTCGGCGCGGCGGCCGCAGCAATCATCACCGGATCGATCCGCGTGCAGTTCGGCGACTACTTCACCGCCTGGCTGCTCGCCGGCGCTCTTGCCCTCGCTGCTGCGCTCGCTGCCCTCGCCATCCCGCGCCGCGCCGCCGACACGTCCGCTTCCGAACCGGCCCCGGCGCAGCTCTAGCTGCGAACCCCTTGCAGGTGCGCGAATGAAGGAGGCGCTCCGCTGAGAGTACGCACTACCTTGACGCCATGCGCCCCGACGACCCGCGACTCATCCGCCGGGTCCACATCGATCTCATGCGCACCTCATCGATGAGCTGTCGCTAGTCGCTGCCTGCCCGTCCCCGCTTCTCCTCGCGTCACCGCCACCCACCGTCCCCTCGGACGGCTCTGCGCGCTCGCGTCCCCATGCTCGCTTCAATCCCAAGGACCCTTGATGACCGCTCTGATCCCTGACTCCCCGCGCCCTGCTCGGCCCACGAAGGCGAGCGGCCAGTGGGCCCTGGGCTATCGCGAGCCGCTCAACGCCAATGAGCGCATGAAGAAGGACGATGACGGGCTCAACGTCCGCGCCCGGGTCGAGCGCATCTACTCCGTGCGCGGATTCGACTCGATCCCCGGCGACGACCTGCGTGGACGACTCCGTTGGTGGGGGCTGTACACCCAGCGCAAGCCTGGTATCGACGGCGGAAAGACCGCGACGCTCGAACCGGAGGAGTTGGAGGACAAGTTCTTCATGCTCCGCGTTCGATCGGACGGCGGCCGGCTCGACCTGCACCAGCTGCGGACCATCGCGCGGATTTCCACGGAATTCGCCCGCGACACCGCCGATGTCACTGACCGGCAGAACATCCAGTTGCACTGGATCCGCATTGAGGACGTTCCGGAGATCTGGCATCGTCTCGAGTCGGTCGGGCTCAGCACCGCCGAGGCCTGCGGCGACGTTCCCCGGGTCGTTCTCGGCTCCCCCGTCGCCGGCTTCGCAGCCGACGAGATCATCGACGGCACGTGGGCAATCCAGGAGATCCTCGACCGGTACCTGCTCGACCCGGCCTACTCAAACCTGCCGCGCAAGTTCAAGAGCGCCGTCAGCGGTTCCCCCTGGCAGGACGTCGCGCACGAGATCAACGACCTGTCGTTCATCGGCGTCGAGCACCCAGAGCTCGGCCCGGGCTTCGACGTGTGGGTCGGAGGCGGCCTGTCGACCAATCCCCATCTCGCGGTTCGCCTCGGCGCCTTCGTGACCCTCGACGAGGTTCCCGACGTCTGGGGTGGCGTCGTCGGCATCTTCCGCGACTACGGGTACCGGCGGCTGCGCACCAAGGCTCGGCTGAAGTTCCTGGTCTCCGACTGGGGCGCAGCGCGTTTCCGCCAGGTGCTCGAGGACGAGTACCTGCACCGCAAGCTCACCGACGGCCCCGCGCCCGCCTCGCCGCCCGCCGGCCGTCGCGATCACGTCGGCGTGCATCCGCAGCATGACGGACGGGTCTACGTCGGCGCAGCACCAGTGGTCGGACGCCTCTCGGGTTCCCAGCTCGCGACCCTCGCCGACCTCGCCGAGGCCGCAGGGTCAGACCGCGTCAACCTCACCGCCGAGCAGAAACTCGTCATCGTCAACGTGGATCCCGCGGCGGTCGACGAACTGGTGCAGGGGCTCGCCGAGATCAACCTGGAGGTCGGCCAGGCATCGAGCTTCCGTCGCGGCACCATGGCCTGCACGGGCATCGAGTACTGCAAGCTCGCCATGGTCGAGACGAAGGGGCGCGCCGCCACCCTCATCAGCGACCTCGAGGCACGCCTGCCGAAGTATCGCCTCCCGCTGGCGATTCACGTGAATGGGTGCCCGAACTCATGCGCTCGCATCCAGGTTGCCGACATCGGGCTCAAGGGCATCCGTGCCCTCGACGAGCAGGGCAATGACGTCGAGGGCTTCCAGGTGCACCTCGGCGGCAGGCTCGGCCAGGGCGCCTCGTTCGGACGTACCGTCAAGGGCCTGCGCCTGCCCGCCGATGACCTGCCCGACTATGTCGAGCGCGTCACCGGCCGCTTCCTCGTCGAGCGCGAGGGCGACGAGTCCTTCAGCGAGTGGGCGGTTCGCGCGGACGAGTCGGCCCTGTCGTGAGCGTCGCGCTGAGCCGTCCGATTGCTGGACGCAGATGGGGGCCGCGCCATGACGCAGAGCAGCTGCGAATCCTCGCCCGCTACGCAGCCGTGGACCTCTCGGGCGCCAGTGCGCAGGAGATCATCCGCTGGGCCGCCGAGGTCTTCGGCAAGCGCGTCGTTCTCAGCCAGTCGATGGCCAACACCGTGCTCGCCGATCTGGTCAGCAAGGAGGCCCCGTCCATCGATGTCGTCTTCCTCGACACCGGCTACCACTTTGCCGAGACCCTCGCCACGCGCGACCGGCTCGCGGAGCGGACGAGCCTGAACATCATCAGCGTCAGCGCCCGGCAGTCGCTCGAGGAGCAGGATGCCGAGCACGGACCGGACCTCTGGCAGCGCAATGCCGATCTGTGCTGCAGGCTGCGCAAGGTCGAGCCGATGGAGGAGATGCTGCTGGGCTACGACGCCTGGATCACCGGCCTGCGCCATCAGGCAGCCCTTCACCGGAAGGAGCGGCAGGTGGTGGAATTCGACGAGGATCGCCTCGTCCTGAAGATCGCCCCCCTCCTCCACTGGTCCGATGAGGCGCTCCTTCGATACACGCTCGAGAACGACGTGATCGTGAATCCCCTGATGTACGAGGGGTTTCCGTCGATTGGGTGCGCCCCCTGCACCCGCCGGGTCGCCCCGGGCGAGGACACGCGAGCCGGGCGCTGGAGCGGCTCGGGCAAGACCGAATGCGGGCTCCACGTATGACGTACCCGCTGTCACTCGACCTCGCGGGCAAGTCCGTGCTCGTCGTCGGTGGGGGGCCGGTCGCGGCCCGTCGCGTGCGCTCGCTTCTCGAGGCCGGGGCGGACGTCAGCGTGGTCGCCCCCGTTGCCGTTGACGCCCTTCGCGACCTCGCTGCCACCGGCGGCATCGCCTGGCACGCGCGCGCATTCGCGTCGTCCGATCTCATCGGGCCCTGGCTCGTCCACGCGACCACCGACGATCCTTCGACCAACGCGCGCATTGTCACCGAGTGCGAGGCACAGCGGCTGTGGTGCGTGCGCGCCGACGACGCATCACGCTCCCCTGCCTGGACTCCCGCCAGCACCACGGTGCAGGGCATCACGATCGCCGTGACGAGCGGGGCAGATCCGCGGCGATCGGTGGCCGTCCGCAATGCGATCGCCGAGCAGCTCGCGGTCGGCTCCCTGCCAATACGGCCGCAACGCCCGAGCGACGGCCGAGTCGTCCTCGTCGGGGGCGGGCCGGGTGCCGCTGACCTCATCACCGTCCGCGGGCGCCAGGAGGTTCGCAAGGCGGACGTCATCGTGTACGACCGACTGGCACCGCTCGAGTTGCTCGACTACCTCGATCTCGACGTGGAGCTGATCGACGCGGGCAAGAGCCCGAAGCACCACACGATGACCCAGGAGGAGATCAACGCGGTCATCGTCGACCGGGCGCTGTCCGGCAAGCGCGTCGTGCGGCTCAAGGGCGGTGATCCCTTCGTGCTCGGTCGGGGATCCGAGGAGGTGCAGGCGTGCGTGAATGCGGGCGTGCGCGTCGAGGTCGTGCCCGGCATCAGCAGCGCACTCGCGGGCCCCCTTGCCGCTGGCATTCCCGTCACGCATCGCGGCACGTCCGCCGGGTTCACCGTCATCAGCGGTCATGCAATCGGCGACGTGTCGGCCCTGGCAGCCAGCGATCTGACGCTGGTCGTCCTCATGGGCGTTGCGACCCTGCCAAGGCTCGTGTCCGAACTCGTGCTCCACGGCAAGGGCGCCGACACTCCGATTGCGATCATTGAG
>WLND01000171.1 GCA_009726075.1 Actinomycetota bacterium | reverse complement strand
GAGGCCGAGTTCGACGCCTACCTCGAGCAGGTGAAGAAGTCGACCGAGATGGACCGCCTCGACTCCTCGCGGGCCAAGTCCGGTGTCTTCCTCCAGCGCTACGCGATCAATCCGGTCAACGGAGAGCGCATCCAGATCTGGGCCTCCGACTACGTGCTCGCCGACTACGGGACCGGCGCGATCATGGCGGTGCCCGCCCATGACCAGCGCGACCTCGACTTCGCCCGCGCCTTCTCGCTGCCGGTGCGCATCGTCGTCGATGCCGGCGAAGACCCGGCGGTGACCGGCGTGGCGACCGCCGACGACGGCCCGCACGTGAACTCCGGCCCCCTCGATGGGCTCGGCAAGGCCGAGGCGATCGACGCGATGCTCGCACTGCTCGAGGAGCGCGGCACGGGCACGCCTGCGGTCAACTACCGCCTGCGCGACTGGCTCATCTCGCGCCAGCGCTACTGGGGCACGCCCATCCCGATCATCCACTGCGACACGTGCGGCGAGGTCGCCGTGCCCGAGGACCAGCTCCCGATCGTGCTGCCATCGGCCGAGGGACTTGACCTCAAGCCCAAGGGCGCCTCCCCGCTGGGCGCGGCAACCGAGTGGTCGAGCGTTCCGTGCCCGCGCTGTGGCGAGCCGGCCGTGCGCGATACCGACACGATGGACACTTTCGTCGATTCGTCCTGGTACTACCTGCGCTACGTCGACCCGACCGACGCAACTCGCGCCTTTGATCCGGCCAAGGTCGCCGAGTGGCTCCCTGTCGACCAGTACGTCGGCGGCGTCACCCATGCGATCCTCCACCTGCTCTACAGCCGATTCTTCTCCAAGGTGCTCTACGACATGGGCCTCGTGACCTTCAACGAGCCCTTCACCCGCCTGCTCAATCAGGGCATGGTCGTGATGAACGGCTCGGCGATGAGCAAGAGCCGCGGCAACCTCGTGCGGCTCTCCGACGAGCTCGCGGTGCACGGCGTCGACGCGATCCGTCTCACCATGGTGTTCGCAGGGCCGCCCGAGGACGACGTCGACTGGGGCGATGTCTCGCCGTCCGGCTCCAAGAAGTTCCTGGCCCGCGCGTGGCGACTCTCCGGTGATGTCACGAGCGAGGTCGGTGCGGACGTCACGGCCGGCGATCTCGCGGTGCGCAAGGCCACGCACCGGGCGGTGCACGACGCCGGGCTTGCCATCGAGTCCTTCCGGTTCAACGTTGCGGTTGCCCGCGCAATGGAACTCGTGAACGTCACCCGCAAGGCGATCGACTCGGGTTGCGGCCCGGCCGATCCTGCCGTGCGCGAGGCGGCCGAGGCCGTCGCGGTGATCCTGTCCCTCGTCGCGCCGTACACCGCCGAAGACATGTGGATGCGGCTGGGCCACGAGCCTGCGGTTGCCCTGGCGGGCTGGCCCGTCGTCGATCCCGAGTTGCTCGTCGAGGAGTCCGTCACGTGCATCGTGCAGGTCGCGGGCAAGGTGCGCGAGCGGCTCGAGGTCTCGCCGGAGATCAGCGAGGACGATCTGCGCGAGCTTGCGCTCACCGCGCCGGGCATCATCGCAGCGCTCGAGGGCCGTGCGATCCGGACCGTGGTGGTCCGCCCGCCGAAACTCGTGAACATCGTCCCCGAATAGCCGACGCCGAATCGTCCGTCCTCCCTTGTCCAGATGAGCGCCGCTGTCAAGCTGAGCCAAGACCAAGCGCGCCGAATTGCCCTGTGGCGACAAGGGTTCCTGTCCGCTGATCCTTCGCCGGCATCGGTCGCGCGCCTGGCCCCTGCCCGGCAGGGACAGGTCGTGCATCAGATGGTGCGGACCCTCGGTGCGGTGCAGCTCGACACGATCTCGGTGCTGGCTCGCTCGCATGAGCTCATTGCCTACTCGCGGTTCGGGGCCATGCCGCGAGCCGTTATCGAAGGCGCCTACTGGAACGGCGAGAGCAGCTTCGAGTACTGGTCGCACGCCGCGTGCATCCTGCCGATTGAATCGTGGCCGCTGTTCTCATTCCGGCGCAGGCACTATGCGCGCAAGGGCGTCCGGTGGCACGAGGTGCCGCATGCTGCAGTGCAGGTCGTGCTCGAGCGGCTCGCCGCAGACGGGCCGCTCACCACCAAGGAGATCGGCGGGGCCAAGAAGGGCGGCGAATGGTGGGACTGGTCGGAGTCGAAGATCGCGGTTGAGTACCTGCTCGACATCGGCCGCGTCGTGTGCGCATCGCGCATCGGCTGGCGTCGCGTGTACGAACTGGCCGAGCGCATCGTCCCCCTCAAGCTTCGCGACCATCCGGACTGGATCGACGACGCCGGTGTGGTCGGGCCATCCGACGAGTCATGCATTCGCGCCCTGATCGCCGACGGCGCGCGCACCGTCGGGGTGGGCACTGCCGGCGACATCGCCGACGTGCATCGGCTCTCGATCGCCGACGTGGAACGCCATGCGGCCGATGCCGGGCTCGTTCGGGTGCGAGTGCCCGGATGGCCCGCGAAATCGTGGGCAACACAAGAGTCCCTGGACTGGCTTGCGACCGGCCAGCGGGCATCGCACCGCACCACCCTCCTCTCGCCCTTCGACTCCCTCGTCTGGCATCGCGGCCGCACCGAACGGCTCTTCGGCATGGCGCACCGCCTCGAGGCCTATACGCCAGCGGCAAGGCGGGTCCACGGGTACTTCGCGATGCCGGTACTGCACCGCGGCGAACTTGTCGCCCGGGTCGATCCGCGTCGCGATGGCCAGGCGCTCGTGGCGAGCACGGTCACCTTGGAGGTCGATGCGACGGGCAGGGTTCCGGCGGAGTCGGTCCGGGGCACGGCTCTGGCGCTGCGCGAGGCAGCGCGGTGGGTGGGCTGCAGCGACGTCCGCCTTGGCACTGTCGTGCCGTCCTCGTCCACCGATGGCCTCACCCGACAACTCGCCGCCAGCGACTAGCCTGACCGCATGAACGAGCGGGTCTGCGTCGTCACCGACTCCACGTCCTACCTCCCCCGTGGCTATGCCCACGAGTTCGGCATCGGGCTCGTGCCGGTTCAGGTCGTCGTCGCCGGACACCCCTACGACGAGACTGATGACGACCAGGCCGACACGGTGAGCCGGGCGTTGCAGGACTGGCAACCAGTCAGCACCTCGCGACCATCGCCTGAACGGTTCCTCCAGGCCTTCCGCGAGGCCGAGGCGTCGGGTGCACGGCAGGTTGTCGTGGCAACGCTGTCGGCCGACATGTCCGCGACCCATGAATCGGCGGTCATCGCGGCGCGAGAGTCACCGATCCCGGTGTCCGTTGTCGACTCGCGCACCATCGCGATGGGGCTGGGCTTTGCCGCGGTTGCCGGCGCCCGGGCTGCCCTCGCCGGGGGCTCGGCCGCGGAAGTTTCGGCGGTCATCGCCGAATCGGCGCTCGGCTCGCAGGTCTTCTTCTACGTCGACACCATGGAATACCTGCGCCGCGGGGGACGGGTCAGTGCGGCGAAGGCGGCCGTCGGGCAGGCGCTGCAGGTCAAGCCCTTGCTGCACATCGACGACGGACGGGTCGAGATGCTCGAGCGGGTTCGCACTGCCGGACGGGCCCTGAGCCGACTCGAGGAGCTTGCCGTTGCCGCGGCGGCGGAATGCCCAGTTCACATTGCAGTGCAGCATCTCTCGGCCCACGGGCGTGCCGAGGAGCTTGCGATTCGCCTGCGGCAGCGACTTCCGCTCGCGGCCATCATCGAGTGCCCGGTCGGGGGAGTGGTCGGCGCGCATGTCGGCCCGGGGATGGTGGCGGTGGTTGTCGCCCCGAGGCTCGAGCCATGAACTCGTTGATCTGGTGGGGCCTCGCCGCTGCCTGCGGCTACCTCCTGGGCTCGATCAACCCGGCGGTGCTCGTTGCCAGGGTCTTCGGCAAGGACCTTCGGCAGGTGGGGTCGGGCAATCCGGGAGCCACGAATGTCGGACGCGCCCTTGGCACGCGCTGGGCGATCCTCGTCGGCTTCCTCGACATCCTCAAGGGCTTCATCCCAGCGTTCGTCTTCGGGGCGCTGGTCGGCGAGATTGCCGGCGAGATCGCGGGGCTCGCTGCCGTACTCGGGCACATCACGTCGCCCTTCCTCAAGGGACGAGGGGGCAAGGGGGTCGCAACGACGCTCGGAGCGATCCTCGGCGTGCAACCGTGGTTCGCGATCCCGGTCCTCATCGCGTTCGGCGTCGGTGTTGCGGTCTGGCACCGGGTTGGCCTCGGAGCCGCTGTCTCGGCCGGCGTGCTCGCGATCACCGGGATCGTCGCGTATGGAGTCGGTTGGGCGGACGCCTCTGACTGCTGGTTCGCGCTGGTCCTCGCCGCGCTCGTGCTCGGACGACACTGGCGCAATGTTCGCCAGGCGATCGTGAACTAGGACGGGCTCCGGCTTTTCCACAGCCGTTACGCAGGATCGGGCCCCGTCCACAGGGGCGCGCGCCGCGTGGTTTCGGGTGGTGCTTCGTCTCTACCGTCCGCTCATGAACCCAAGGCTTCGAGCAGCACGTCACGATTTCGACGAGCAGGTCATGCGTCGGCTCCAGCGCATTACCGACCAGTGGGCCCCGGCCGCTGGCCCTCCTGATTCGGAGCCAGCAGAGCCGATTCTTGGGGACGCCGACGCGGATGCGGATGCGGACGCAGCGGCTGATGCGCCGGGCGCACCCCGAATGCTCGTTCGGCTGGACAGGCGGGGCGCGCGGGCCGTCCTCGCCCTGATCTGCGCCGCCGCACTGGTGACCGGGTGGATGTGGTGGCAGGGGCGACCACGAGCGGTGGCCGTGGCACCCGAACTTGCCGTGGCCGGCGCTCCGGTTCCCGGCAGCACGACCGGCGGGGGAATCGGGGTTGCCGAGGGAGACCTCGTCGTTCACGTCATCGGCGCCGTCCGCAAGCCCGGACTTCAGCGACTGCCAGCCGGGTCACGCGTCGATGATGCGATCACGGCCGCTGGCGGGGCGAAGGGCGACAAGGCCCTGGCATCGGTCAATCTGGCCCGAGCCCTCGTCGACGGCGAGCAGATCGTCGTG
>WLND01000170.1 GCA_009726075.1 Actinomycetota bacterium | reverse complement strand
TTGCGCACGGCCGTCTTTACGGATGACTTAACGGCCTTATTGCGCTCACGGGCCTTCTCATTGGTCCGATTACGCTTGATCTGCGACTTGATGTTCGCCACGGGACAACCTTCTTTGGGTCTTGGTCTTCTTGGACGTCTTCCGAAGCGAACCTGCAGCGAAACGCCGCTGCACGAATGCTCGCAGAAACCTCTGGGTGAGGCAGCGCCCTAGATTACCCGTAGGCTGGCCCCAGCCCAAATCAGCCCCGCCCCGAACCCTCCTCGTGAGGAGACGGGACGGCATCGTCGTGAGGATCCACGTGTCAGTCGAGCAGCCCGGCGCCACCGACCCCCTGGTGATCCGGAACTTCTCCATCATCGCCCACATCGACCATGGCAAGTCGACGCTGGCCGATCGCATGCTCCAGCAGACCGGCGTTGTCGACCCGCGCCAGATGCGCGCCCAGTACCTCGACCGCATGGACATCGAGCGCGAGCGCGGCATCACCATCAAGTCGCAGGCGGTGCGCCTGCCCTACGTCGGCGGCGACGGCATCGACTACGTCCTGAACATGATCGACACCCCCGGGCACGTCGACTTCACCTACGAGGTCTCCCGATCGCTGGCCGCCTGCGAGGGTGCCGTGCTCGTGGTCGATGCGGCCCAGGGCATCGAGGCGCAGACGCTCGCCAACCTCTACCTGGCCCTCGAGAACGATCTCGCCATCGTGCCGGTGCTGAACAAGATCGACCTGCCGGCGGCCCAGCCCGACAAGTACGCCGCCGAGCTCGCCAAGATCATCGGCTGCGACCCCGACGACGTGCTGCGCATCTCGGCCAAGACCGGCCTGGGCGTGCCAGACCTGCTCGAGCGGATCGTGCGCGACATCCCGCCGCCGATCGGCAACCCCGACGCCCCGGCACGCGCGCTCATCTTCGACTCGGTCTACGACACCTATCGGGGCGTCGTCACGTACGTCCGCGTCATCGACGGACGGATCGCAACGCGCGACAAGGTGCGGATGATGGCGACCGGCGAGGTGCACGAACTGCTCGAGGTCGGCGTCATCTCGCCCGAGCCGGTGCCGTCCAAGGGCATCGGGGTCGGCGAGGTCGGCTATCTCATCACGGGAGTGAAGGACGTCCGACAGTCCCGCGTCGGCGACACGGTCACGACCTCGCAGCATGGGGCGACCGAGGCTCTCGGCGGCTACCGCGACCCGATGCCCATGGTGTTCTCCGGCCTCTACCCGATCGACGGCTCCGACTACCCCGAGCTGCGCGACTCCCTGGACAAGCTCAAGCTGAACGATGCCGCCCTCGTCTACGAGCCCGAGACCTCCCTGGCCCTCGGCTTCGGCTTCAGGTGCGGGTTCCTCGGCCTGCTGCACATGGAGATCGTCCGTGAGCGGCTCGAGCGCGAGGCCAACCTCGACCTCATCTCGACGGCGCCGAACGTCATCTACCGGGTCATCAGCGACGACGGCAGCGAGATCGTCGTCACCAACCCGAGCGAGTTCCCGACGCAGAAGATCTCCAAGATCTTCGAGCCGATCGTGCGCGCGACGGTGATCCTGCCGACCGAGTTCGTCGGCACGGTCATGGAGCTGTGCCAGCAGCGGCGAGGCTCGCTCCTGGGCATGGACTACCTCTCCGAGGAGCGGGTCGAGCTGCGCTACACCCTGCCCCTGGCCGAGATCGTCTTCGACTTCTTCGACCACCTCAAGAGCCGCACCCGCGGCTACGCCTCGCTCGACTACGAGCTGCAGGGCGAGCAGGAGGCCGACCTCGTCAAGGTCGACATCCTCCTGCACGGCGATGCCGTCGATGCGTTCAGCGCGATCGTGCACCGAGAGAAGGCAATGGCCTACGGGGTCATGATGACCGCCAAGCTCAAGGAGCTCATTCCGCGCCAGCAGTTCGAGGTGCCGATCCAGGCGGCGATCGGGGCGCGCGTGATCACCCGCGAGACCATCCGCGCGATCCGCAAGGACGTCCTGGCGAAGTGCTACGGCGGCGACATCTCGCGCAAGCGCAAGCTCCTCGAGAAGCAGAAGGAGGGCAAGAAGCGCATGAAGATGGTCGGACGCGTCGAAGTGCCCCAGGAGGCGTTCATCGCTGCGCTCTCGACCTCGGACTCGCCGAAGAAGTAGGCCGTATGCCGTCCCTACCGCCGGAGGGCGAGCAGCCGCCGAGCGACGGCTCGCTACCGCCGTCGGCATTGTCCAGCGTGGGCACTCGGCCGTTCGGCATCTACCTTCACGTGCCGTTCTGCAATACCCGTTGCGGTTACTGCGATTTCAACACCTACACGGCGACAGAGCTCTCGGGCGACGTCCGCCGCGACACCTTCGGCGAAGTGCTTCAGTCGGAGGTAGCCTTCGCCCGCGAGATCACGGGCCCGGTCGAGGTCGACACGGTATTCGTCGGCGGGGGCACCCCGACCCTGCTGGGCGCCGAGTCGCTCGTGCGTCTCCTCGACGAGATCCGCGGGCAGTACGGCCTCGCAGCCGGCGCGGAGGTCACGACCGAGGCGAACCCCGATACCGTCGACCAGGCGATGCTCGACCGCCTGCGCGCCGGGGGCTACACCCGCATCTCCTTTGGAGTGCAGAGCGCCGCGTCGTCCGTCCTTCGCATACTCGAGCGCACCCATACCGCCGGCAACGCGCAGCGCGCGATCGCGATGGCCCGGGCCGCGGGCTTCGAGCACGTGAGCGCAGACCTCATCATCGGCACGCCGGGCGAGACCGACGAGGACCTCGAGGCCTCGCTCGATCTCGTGGTCGGGTCAGGGGTCGACCACGTTTCCGCGTACTCGCTCATCGTCGAAGCCGGGACGCCCCTGGCGCGACGCGTCCAGCGCGGTGAGATCCCGATGCCGGACGACGACACCGCGGCCCACCGCTACGAGATGGTCGACGATGCCCTGGCTGCCAGCGGGTTCGCCTGGTACGAGGTCTCGAACTGGGCGAGGCCCGGGGGCGAGTGCCGGCACAACGTGAACTACTGGGCGAGCCATGACTGGTGGGGCGTCGGGCCCGGTGCGCACAGCCACATCGGCGGGGTGCGCTGGTGGAACGAGCGGCACCCGAGCACCTACGCCGCGCGGCTGGCCGGTGGGCACTCGCCGGCGCAGGGGCGCGAGCGGCTCACACCAGACCAGCAGCACATGGAAACCGTGATGCTCGCGCTGCGCATGGCCAGCGGCCTGCCGATCAGCGCCGTGCCCGCCACGGGCCACAGCCCGGTCGAGGTCGAGCGCGAGGGCGAGCGCGGGGTCGAAGGCGGGCTCGGGAGCGCTGTCGGCACGGGGAGCGTCATCGCCAGACTCGCCGACGACGGCCTCGTCGACCCGCACGCTGCCGCCGCGGGTGTCCTGGTGCTCACGCGCCGGGGGCGACTGCTCGCCGATGCCGTCATTCGCGACCTGCTCGACTGACCCAACGGGCGCCGGTCATCTCGCAGGGCATGGGCGCGCGACGTACACTTGGCACTCGGGGGTTGTGAGTGCTAGCGATGCAATGGCGAACGGAGGTGGGCATGCTCGAGGATCGTCGGCTCGCCGTGCTCCGGGCCATCGTCGAGGACTACGTGTCGACCCACGAGCCGGTCGGATCCAAGGCCCTCGTCGAACGCCACAGCCTCGGGGTCTCGCCGGCCACGATCCGCAACGACATGGCCGCGCTTGAGGACGAGGGCTACATCGCCCAGCCGCACACGAGCGCCGGACGAGTGCCGACCGACCTCGGCTACCGGCTGTTCGTCGACCGGCTGTCGGGAGTCAAGCCCCTGAGCCCCGCCGAGCGCCGGGCCATCCACGAGTTCCTCGAGAAGGCCGTCGACCTCGACGATGTCATGGTCCGCACCGTTCGCCTCCTGGCCCAGATGACCCGCCAGGTTGCCCTGGTCCAGTACCCGTCGCTCACCCAGAGCACGGTTCGCCACATCGAGCTCATCAGGCTGAGCGCCACGAGGATCATGATGGTGCTCATCGCCGACACCGGCCGGGTCGAGCAGCGCGTCATCGAGTGCGCCGGCCCTGTTGACGAGAGCACCCTGGCCGACCTGCGGGCCCGGCTCCTCACCGCGGTGGCAGGAAAGCCGTCCAATCTCGTCCCGGAGATTCTCGCCTCGTTCGTCGAGTCGATGCCCCCGGACGCGGCCCCCCTCGTGAGCTCCGTGGTCGCGACCCTGCTCGATGCGGTGACCGAGCGCATGGACGAGCGCGTCGTGCTCGGCGGCACCGCCCACCTGGCCCGGTACGGCGAGGCGTTTCCGCTGGCCATCCAGCCGGTCCTCGAGGCACTCGAGGAGCAGGTGGTGCTCCTGCGCCTGCTCGGCGAGGCCACGATGGCGGGCGGCGTCACCGTCCGAATCGGCCACGAGAACCCTGTCGAGGGCCTCGAGTCGACCTCAGTCATCACGGCGCGCTACGGCCGTGGCAGCAAGACCGTCGCGTCACTCGGCGTCGTCGGTCCAACCCATATGGATTACCCCGGAACGATGGGCGCCGTGCACGCAGTCGCGCAGTACGTCAGCCGCATCCTGGACGAACAGTGAGTCCCGTGGCCACAGATTTCTACGCCCTCCTCGGCGTCTCGAAAGACTCGACACCCGAGGAGATCAAGAAGGCGTACCGCAAGCTCGCCCGAGAACTGCATCCGGACGTGAACCCCGACCCTGAGCACCAGGAGCGGTTCAAGATGGTCACGGCCGCCTACGAGGTGCTCAGCGACCCGGAGAAGCGGCAGATGTACGACATGGGCGGCGACCCGCGCAATGCCGGCGGGGGCGGCGGATTCGGGTCAGGCTTCGACTTCGGCGACATCATGGACGCCTTCTTCGGCGGTGGCGGCCAGCGGGGCCCGCGCACCAGGGCCCGGCGCGGCCAGGACGCCCTGATCCGGCTGCAGATCGACCTCGATGCCGCGGTCTTCGGCTCCAACCGCGACATCACCGTCGACACCGCGGCGACCTGCGGATCATGCGCAGGTGCCGGCACGGCACCGAACAGCCAGCCCATCACGTGCGCGATGTGCAAGGGCCGCG
>WLND01000017.1 GCA_009726075.1 Actinomycetota bacterium | reverse complement strand
TGTCGCCGAGGTGGTCAAGGGCGAAGGCGACCGCGCACATCCGCCGGTTCCGTTCGAGCAGCCAGGTGTGCACCGCATCGGCATTCTCGTCGGGCTTGCGTGCCACGAATGCGTTCACCGTCATGGCGTGGGTGCCGATGGCCAGGGTCACGTTGGTCTTGAGCTTCTTGGTGCCGGGCAGTTCGACCACGAAGGTGGCGGAATCGATTGGCTCGTGGACGAGACCAGACCCGGCGAGGAACTCGACGAGCAGGGCGGCTGAGTCGTTTGTCATCGACCGCCGACCACGGTGACATCGACGCTGGCCCGGTCGAGGGCCCTTTCGTAGGTCGAGAGAAGCCCTGCCGTGGTTGCTGCCCAGCCAAAGGATGATGCATGCATGCGGGCTCCGCGGCCGAGTTCGACGAGCCGCTCGGGGTGCGCGAGCAGGGATCCGATCGCGTCGGCGAATGCCTTCGGATCGTGGCCTTCGACGAGCACGCCACTCACCTCGTGAAGCACCGCGGTGCGAAGGCCGCCGACTGCTGCCGCGACGACGGGGGTTCCGCAGGCCTGGGCCTCGACTGCAACGAGGCCGAAGGACTCCGAGTAGGACGGCACGACGGCGATGTCGGCTGATCGGTACCAGTCGACCAGGACTGATCGGTCGCCGGGCGGCTCGAACCTCACGATGTCGGCGATCCCGAGGTCGGTTGCGAGGTCGCTGAGGAGGGTCGGATGCTCGAGTCCGGTGCCGGACGGCCCCCCGCACACGACGACGACGAGCCGCGAGCGGAGCTCCGGATCGGCGCTGACAAGGGCGGCTGCTGCCCGCAGGAGCACGTCGGGTGCCTTGAGCGGCTGGATCCGGCCGACGAAGAGCAGCACGACGGCATCGAGTGGCAAGCCCAATCGCCTGCGTGCTGCAGGCGGGTCTCCCGGGGTGAACATCTCAAGATCGACCCCCGGGTGGACGATGTCGACCCTGGACGGATCAGCGTCGTACAGGTCGATGAGCTGCCGAGCCTCGTCGCTCGTGTTGGCGACCAGTCGAGCTGCGGCCGCAACGACCTGCTCCTCACCGATGAGGCGCACCATCGGCTCCGGGGTGTCACCTGCGGCCAATTCGTTGTTCTTGACCTTGGCCATGGTGTGCATCGAATGCACGAGGGGAACCCGCCACCGCTCCGAGGCGAGCCATCCGACCTGACCGGACAGCCAATAGTGCGAATGGATCAGGTCGAACCACCCCTCGGGACGCGCGGCCTCGACGCGCATGACCCCGGCCGTGACCGCGCAGAGCTGGCCCGGCAGATCGGCCTTGAGCAGGCCCTCGAAGGGCCCGGCCGTGACGTGTCTGACGAGGACTCCGGGAGCCAGTTCGACGACGGGGGGAAGATCGGAGGACGTTGCCCTGGTGAAGATCTCGACGGCCGTACCGGCCTCCGCAAGGCGCTTGGCGGTCTCGACGACGTAGACGTTCATCCCGCCCGCGTCGCCGGTGCCGGGCTGGTCGAGCGGGGAGGTGTGGATCGACAGGACTGCGATTCGGGCGGGGGGTGAACTGCGAAGCAGACGGGCTGTCGTCATTCGTCCCCACTCCCTCTCGGTCACGTTGGCTCAACGTAGCGAGGAGTCTTGCCTATTCCGGTCTCGTCAGCCACTGATGGCGGACGGTGGCTCAGTCGAGGCTGACGCCGACGTAGGGCTCGCCGGTCACGATGGTGACGACTCGCCTCGTGACCGACACCGCGTGGTCGGCGTATCGCTCGTAGTAGCGGGACAGGAGGGTGATGTCGATGGCCGCTTCGACGCCGTGCGACCAGGAGGGCGACAGCACGATCGTGAAGAGCTCGCGATGCAGTCGGTCCATCTCGGTGTCGTGGGCCGCGATATCGGCCGCGAGCGATACGTCTTTCGTGGCGATGACTGAGCCAGTCTTGGAGACGATCGCCTCGGCGAGGCCTCCCATGACCGCGAACGTTCCGCGTAGTTCCTGGGGGACTGCCGGGCGCGGGTAGCGCATTCGGGCCTGCTTCGCGACGTGCTCTGCGAGATCGCCCATGCGCTCGAGCGACGCGGCGATGCGCAGGGCGCCGATGACGACGCGGAGGTCGCTGGCGACCGGCTGGCGCAGGGCAATGAGATCGAAACAGCGTTCTTCGACCGCCCCGGTGAGGGCATCGACCTGCGCATCGTTCGCGATGACATCCTCGGCCATCGAGAGGTCGGCATCGAGCAACGACTGGGTCGCACGATTCATTGCAGACCCGACGAGCCGGGTCATCTGCACCAAATCGTCGTTCACCGCATTGAGTTCGTCGTCGTAGCCCGCTCGCATGAATGCATCCTACGTCGGTGCGATGCCGGCGCATGGCGACAAGATGAACGGTATGCGACGTGTCGGTGAACGATAAAGACGCCAAATGAACCCGAAACGAACCCTTCATGGACGTGGTGGCCGAAGATTTCCGATCGCGTAGGTGCGCTCCTATCCGTCGAATATGACGCGTCCCCCGCTCGGTCCAACAGGACTGACCCGTGAGCTTGAGATCTCGCGGGCCGGCAGCAGCCCGGTGGTTCCCGACGAGGTGGTTCGAGTCCTGAGTGTGCTCCCCTCGGCCTCCCTCGTCGTGAGTGCTGATGGACTAGTCCTGCGCGCGAGCGCCCGGAGCCAGGCCCTCGGCCTCGTCAACCGAAGCCTTGTGACGATTCCTGACATCGTGCGACTCATCGACCGCGTCGCTGCCGACGGGCAAGCCCGCGAGCAGGAGATGCGCGTGCGACGGCCACCGCTGGGCCGCGAACTGCTCGAACTGCGGGTCCGGATCGCACCGCTGGGTACCGGAGCCATCCTCGTCCTCATCGACGACCTCGCTGAGGAGCGCAGGGTCGACGCCGTGCGAAGGGATTTCGTGGCCAATGTCAGCCATGAGCTCAAGACGCCCGTCGGCGCCCTGTCCCTTCTTGCGGAGGCCGTCCTTGCCGCGAGTGACGACGCCGATCAGGTTCGGCACTTCGCCGAGCGGATGCAACTCGAGGCCTCGCGCCTGAGCCATCTGGTGCAGGACGTCATCGACCTCTCGCGCCTGCAGGGTGATGATCCGCTGACCCACGCGGAGGTCGTCGACATCGACGACCTCGTCCAACGTTCCATCGATGAGGTCCGCACGGTGGCGGCAGCCAACAATGTCGACTTCATCGATGGCAAGCCGTCGGGATCCGCGGTCTACGGGGATCGAAGCCAACTGCAGACTGCGGTGCGCAACCTCCTGGCGAATGCGGTCGCGTACTCGCCGGGCGGAACGAAGGTCGCCATCGAGGCACGCGTGGTCGGATCGATCGTCGAGATCATGGTCAAGGACCAGGGCATCGGCATTCCGTCCAATGATCTCGATCGAATCTTCGAGCGCTTCTATCGCGTCGACCCGGCACGCTCACGGGTGACGGGGGGCACCGGGCTCGGCCTGGCAATCGTCAAGCATGTGTGCCAGAACCACGGCGGCGAATGCACCGCGTGGTCAGAGGTTGGTGTCGGATCCACCTTCGTCCTGCGCCTGCCTGCCTACGGAGGCGCGGCCGACACCACCCCTCAGGCCCATGAGATCCCGCTCGAACAGCTGTCAACCCCGATTGAAGAGGTGTTCGCATGACCCGTCTTCTCGTCGTCGAGGATGAGGAGTCCTTCTCGGAGGCCCTGTCCTTCATGCTCCGCCGCGAGGGGTACGAGGTCGTTGTTGCATCGGACGGCCTGAAAGCGGTCGATGAATTCGACCGGCACGGCGCCGATCTCGTGCTGCTTGACCTCATGCTGCCGGGGCTGTCCGGCACTGAAGTCTGCAAGCAGATTCGGGCAAAGTCGACGGTGCCGATCATCATGCTCACCGCAAAAGACGGCGAGGTCGACAAGGTGGTGGGCCTCGAACTCGGGGCCGACGACTACGTCACCAAGCCCTTCTCGTCGCGTGAACTCCTCGCGCGTGTTCGGGCGGTGCTTCGCCGCCATGGGGACATCGACGAACTGCTGCCGGCCGTGATCGAGGCAGGGCCCGTACGCCTCGACGTCGATCGCCATGCGGTCACGGTTCGCGGCGAAACGGTCTCGCTGCCACTCAAGGAGTTCGACCTGCTCGAACTGCTCGTGCGCAATTCAGGACGCGTCCTGACCCGATCGCAGCTCATCGACCGGGTCTGGGGTGCCGACTATGTCGGCGATACCAAGACCCTCGACGTGCACGTGAAACGGCTGCGGGCCAAGGTCGAGGAAGACCCGGGCAACCCCCGGCACATCCAGACCGTGCGCGGCCTGGGGTACCGCTTCGAGGCCTAGGAGCGAGAGGCCTACGAGCGACAGGCCTACGAGATGGGCGCGAGGAGCGGGTTCGGTGCGATGCCCTCGTAGATGCCGGTCGGGGGCACGCTGAGCACCGTGAAGTTCTTGACACCGGCGCGCTCGAATTGCACGGTCACCGGCACATAGGCGCTCTTGGCGATGTCAAGGCCGTACGCATTGATCCACGCCGTGCCGTCGTAGCCGAAGTTCACGGCCTCGCCAGGCATGACGTCGCCGAAACCGGGGGTGACGTAAGCGGAGGCGCCGTTGACCGCGACGCCGATCAGGCGATCAGGGACGCGTCCGGTATTCACGATCGTCATGATGACCGTGCCGGCCTTCGAGATTCCGGGGCCGGTGACCAGGGTCGCGTTCTCGATGCGGATGTCGCCGACCTGCTCCTGGGTGCCGTTGCCGGAGTTCATGGCGCTCTGGGCGTTGGTCGTCGCCGCCTGCCCGCTGTAGCAGCCGGCGAGCAGGGGTGCGGCCGCTAGGGCGAGGGCGCTGACTACAGCAGCGGTTCGGCGGGCAGTCTTCTGGGTTCGAGTCGTCGTCACAGGACGAAGGCTATCGGCAGGAATTCGGGTCTGTCTTCGCGTGGTAGTCTAGGCAGTCGGGAAAGGGGCTCTACTCCATGGCTTTTAGCGTTGGTGACACCGTTGTCTACCCACATCACGGGGCTGCACTGATTGAGGCTCTTGAGATCCGCATAGTCAAGGGCGAGGAGCGCGAGTACCTCGTGCTCCGAGTGGCACAGGGCGACCTGACAGTTCGGGTGCCCTCTGACAACGTCGATCTCGTCGGCGTGCGCGATGTGGTGAACCAAGAGGGTCTCGATCGAGTGTTCAATGTCCTGCGCCAGCCGTACACCGAAGAGCCGACCAACTGGTCTCGCCGGTACAAGGCCAATCTCGAGAAGCTGGCCTCCGGCGACGTCATCAAGGTGGCCGAGGTCGTCCGAGATCTGTGGCGTCGCGAGCGTGAGCGCGGGCTTTCCGCCGGCGAGAAGCGCATGCTTGCTAAGGCCCGCCAGATTCTCGTGAGCGAGCTGGCGTTGGCCGAGAAGACCAATGAGGACAAAGCCGAGGCAATCCTCGACGAGGTCCTCGCCTCCTAGGCGGCGCAGTGACTGCCGATCGGCATACGGCTGCGATCGTTCCGGCGGCGGGTCGCGGCGAGCGACTGGGCCCGGGCGCCCCCAAGGCGTTGCGGCTGCTCGGGGGTGCCCCGCTGCTTGTCCACGCAGTGCGTGCCCTGAGTGCCTCACACGCCATCGACGTGATTGTCGTGGCGGCGCCTGCCGGTGATCTTGACGAGGTTCGTGTCATGCTCGATCAGGCGGAACTGGCAACCGAGGTTCTCGTGGTGGCCGGTGGCGAATCACGGCAGGACTCAGTGGCCCGTGCCCTACTGGCCCTGCCAGCCGAGATCGATGTCGTGCTGGTTCATGACGCTGCTCGCCCGCTGGTCCCTGCCGAACTCATCGCACGCGTCGTGGCAGCGGTTCGATCGGGCCACGAGGCTGTCGTGCCGGGCCTGCCCGTCGCCGACACGATCAAGCAGGTCGATGAGGGCAACGTCGTTGAGGCCACCCTGAACCGTGCGGCGCTCAGGGCAATCCAGACTCCGCAGGGGTTTGCCCGGCAGGTGCTGCAGTCGGCGCATGCGGCGCTCGATCCGGAAAGCAGCCCGGCGACCGACGATGCGGGTCTGGTCGAGGCTCTTGGCCGCCCCGTGCTCGTCATCGCCGGTCACGAGGAGGCGTTCAAGGTGACCCGCCCGATCGACTTGGTCCTGGCCGAGGCGATTCTGGCGCGACGTCGGTCTGCGGGCGTGCTCGGATGACGGCCATCCCGCTCGTCGGCATCGGCACTGACGTCCATGCTCTCGCTGCGGATCGTCCGCTGTGGCTCGCCGGACTCCTGGGGCCGGGCGAGACCGGTCTCGCGGGGCACTCCGATGCCGATGTCGCGGCTCACGCACTGTGCGATGCGCTGCTGTCGGCTGCGGGCCTTGGCGATCTGGGGGCTGTCTTCGGCACCGACGATCCGCGCTGGTCCGAGGCAGCCGGGGTCACCCTGCTCGCGCACACCGCCCAATTGGTCCGGGAGGCCGGCTACGTCATCGGCAATGGCTCGGTCCAGATCATCGGGAATCGGCCCAAGGTGGGCAGCCGTCGCGAAGAGGCACAGGACGTCATGAGCGCGGCGATCGGGGCCCCCGTTCGGGTATCGGGCACCACGACCGACGGCCTCGGACTGACAGGCAGGGGCGAGGGCATCGCGGCCATCGCTGTCGCGTCGCTCGCGCCCGGGGTACGGTGATCCCGTGACTTCCCGCATCCCCGAAGGTTCGCTGCCCCTGCTCGACGGCCCTGAGTTCGCGACCCTTGCGACCATCTCGGCGGACGGGCAGCCGCAACTCTCGGTTGTCTGGGTCGCGCGCGAGGGCGACGACCTCCTCATGTCGACCGTCGAAGGCCGGCAAAAGCATCGCAATCTGGTTCGCGACCCGCGGGCCACGGTCCTTGTCTACGGCAAGGCGAATCCGTACTCGTACATCGAGGTGCGCGGCACCGTCACGATGAGCCGCGAGGGCGGACGCGAACTCATCGATCGGCTCGCCAATGAGTACACGGGTGCCGACCGCTACACGATGGACGATGGCACCGACAACGTCCGGGTAGTGGTCAGGCTCACCCCGCACAAGGTCATCGCCCTCTAACCGATCCGCTCGCTGCACAGGTGGGCCCCAAAAGATCGGTACCCTTCACCTGTGCCACTTTCCCTCTACGACACAGCCACGCGCGCTGCGCGCGAGTTCATCCCCATCACACCCGGCCATGTGGGCATCTACCTGTGCGGTGCGACGGTGCAGGCCCCGCCGCACGTCGGGCATATCCGCAGCGGCGTTTCCTTCGACGTCCTGCGGCGATGGCTGACTATTCGCGGTTATGACGTCACGCTGGTCCGCAATGTCACCGATATCGACGACAAGATCATCCACGACGCCGGACACGAGGACATCCCCTACTGGCAGCTCGCCATGCGCAATGAGCGCGCCTTCACGCGGGCCTACGACGTCCTGGGCTGCCTGCCGCCCACGTACGAGCCGAGAGCCACCGGGCATGTTCCGGAAATGATCGCGTTGATGCAGCGGCTCATCGACCTTGACCACGCATACTCGGTGAACGGCGATGTCTATTTTGATGTTCGGTCATTCGAGGGCTACGGGTCGCTGAGCGGGCAGCGCATCGACGACATGCTCGCTTCGCCTGACTCGGCAGCCAAGGACAAGCGCGACCCTCGTGACTTCGCGATGTGGAAGGCGGCGAAGCCGGGCGAGCCGCTCTGGCAGACGCCCTGGGGCCCTGGCCGTCCGGGCTGGCACATTGAGTGCTCGGCAATGGCGGGCAAGTACCTCGGCGAGCACTTCGACATCCATGGTGGTGGCCTGGACCTCATCTTCCCCCACCACGAGAACGAGATCGCCCAGTCCAAGGCCGCGGGTGGTGACTTCGCGAACTTCTGGATGCACAACGCCTGGGTCACCACCGCTGGCGAGAAGATGAGCAAGTCCCTGGGCAACTCGCTGCTCGTCGACGAGGTCGTCAAGCGGATCCCGCCGGTGGAGTTGCGCTACTACCTGGTGAGCGCGCACTACCGCTCGATGCTCGAGTACTCGGACGTCTCAGTGAGCGAGGCCGGCCAGGGCTACCGCCGCATCGAGGGATTCCTTCGGCGGGCACATGAGCTGCTCGGAGGTACTCCGGCGCTGCTCGAGGTCGACCTGGCCGCGAGGCCGTCCGCCTTTGACGAAGCGATGGACAATGACCTGGCCGTACCCCAGGCGCTGGCCGTGCTGCACGACATCGTCCGCGCAGGCAACGCAGCGGTGGCCGAGCAGCGGATCGATGACGTGCGAGAGGCGTTCTGCGCCACCCTCGCGATGCTCGATGTGTTCGGGCTCAACCCGTGGGACCCTCAGTGGAGCACCGGGCAGGCAGGTTCGACCGACCGCGCGACCGAGGTCATTGACGCGCTCGTGCAGGTGCTGATGACCCAGCGGCAGGAGGCGAGAGTCCGCAAGGATTTCGCCGCAGCAGATGCGATTCGCGACGGGCTCGACCTGATCGGCATTCGCATCGAAGACACCGCGCAGGGTGCGCGCTGGACGCTTGAGAAGTAAGGACGAACCATGGCAGGCAACTCTCAACGACGCGGCGCGATGCGAAATGACGGGACGAAGAAGGGCGCGACCGTCGGGTCCGGCGGCCAGCGGCGCAAGCAGCTGAAGGGCCGTGGTCCGACCCCCAAGGCGACCGAGCGCACCTACCACCCGGCGGCCCGCCGGGAGCGCGCAGCGGTCAAGCGCGCCGAGGAGGGCAAGGAGCGGGCCCCTGCATCGGCCCGCCGCCGCACCGCCCGTGAAGAAGCGAGCATGCTCATCGGGCGAAACCCGGTGGTTGAAGCCCTGCGGGCGAAGGTGCCGGCGAAGGCCCTGTACGTACAGGTGAAGATGGAGAGCGATGATCGCTGGCGCGAGGCACTTCGTCTCGCGGTTGCCTTCAACATCCCGGTCCTCGAGGTGTCGCACACTGACATGGACCGCCTCACCGACGGCGGCGTCCATCAGGGACTGGCCCTGGCCGTCCCGGCCTACGACTACGCCGACCTCACCGACGTCTCGACCGGAAGCCTCCTTGTGGCGCTCGACGGCGTGACCGACCCTCGTAACCTCGGCGCGATCGTGCGGTCTGCGGCGGCGTTCGGCGCCGACGGCGTCGTTATCCCGAGCCGGCGCTCGGCGGGGGTCACTGCCGGAGCATGGAAGGCGTCGGCTGGTGCGCTCTCCCGCGTGCGGGTCGCGCAGGTCACCAACCTCACCCGGTCGCTCGAGGCGCTGCAGCAGCAGGGGTTCACCGTGGTCGGGCTCGCGGCCGACGCGCCGCAGTCGGTGAGCGGGCTCCCCGCCGATGTGCTCACTGACAAGCTGGTGCTCGTCATCGGATCAGAGGGCGAGGGACTCTCAAGGCTCGTTGGCAAGACCTGCGATTGGATCGCGAAGATCGGCATGCGCTCCGACACCGAGTCGCTCAATGCGTCGGTCGCAGCGGGCATCGCCCTTCACTCGGTGTTCGCAGCGCGCGCCTGACCCGATGACCGGCGGGTGATGAGCCCGCCGACCATCGGGAATACCAGCACCGAGAGGGCGCCCGCCCCGACCAGCGCTGCGGCATTCGCGGGTCGCATGAGGCCATCGGCGGTCTCCAGGGTCGTCACCGCGACGATGATGGGCAGCCCGGTTGCGACGAGCAACGAGAATCTCGCGCGTTCCGCGGTGGCTGGCAGGGCCCGTCGGTAGATGAAGAACTGCGGGAGGCCCCGCACGAGCAGGAGCAGGAAGAAGAACAGCACGAGGAGCAGGGGGTGCTCCACAATCGATCCGATGTCGAGGTTGGCTCCCGACACGACGAAGAACACCGGGATCAGGAATCCGAAGCCGATCGCCTCGATCTTGCCCAGGACGATCGAATCCTCAGCGGGCGGCGAGAAACGCCGAACGATGATGCCCGCGGCGAACGCACCGAGCACCGCGTCGAGGCCGAATCCATCGGCCACGGCGAGCAGCAGGATGATGACAAGCATCGTGAGCCGGACGGCAGTCTGCGCGCTCGTGTGATGCCCGACCTCGATGAGGGCGTTGATGCGCCGATTGCGAAAGCGCTGGGGCAGCACGGCCAGCGCCACCGCGATGCCGACGAACGCGGCAAGGGTCAGCAGGGCCACGAACTTCGATTGGGAGCCCAGCAGGACCGCTATGGCGATGATGGGTCCGAACTCACCCCAAGCGCCCGCGCCCATGAACAGGGTCCCCATCCGCCCGGACAGGTCGCCGGAGTCCCGCAGCACTGGCAGGAGCGTGCCGAGCGCTGTTGACGTCAAGGCGATCGCCACGCCCAGGGAGTCATCGACGAGGCCGGTCACCTGCAGGACGGCAGCTGCGACACCGGCGAGGAGCAGTGAGCTTCCCCAGCCGATGGCGGCCAGGCGCCCGCTTTCGCCGCGGATGGCGCGCTCCTCGAGTTCGAGTCCCGCGAGGAAGAACAGCATGCCGAGCCCGAGCTCGGAGAGGAGGGTGATCGCGCCGGTCACCCTGATGAGGTCGATCGCCGAGGGGCCGAAGAGGATGCCGAGGCCGATGAGCAGGACAACGTCCGCGACTCGCAGGCGCACGAGCCCCACGAACAGCGGCACGGCGGCTGCGATGGCGGCGATCGTCACCAGCGACACGAGGTCTGTGTGCACGGTCGGTATCCCCTCTGAAACTCTCCGGTGCTCGAGTGAGCGGCCCATGGTCCAAGATGCCCGCCCGTCAGGCCAACGAGCATCGCCATCGTAGGGCGGGCTCTGGTGGCCGGACGGTGCGCGGTGAATGACAGGATTCGGGCATGTCGCGTCCAGTCATCGGAGTCAGCTGCTACCTCGAGCCTGCGAAGTGGGGTGCCTGGGAGATCGAGGCAGCGCTGCTCCCGCATTGGTACGTCGATCTTCTTCAGGAGGCGGGGGCTCGGGTGGTGATGCTGCCTCCGGATACCTCGGACGACGTGGAGGTTCTCGATCGCATCGACGGCCTTGTGCTCGTCGGAGGGGCCGACGTCAACCCCGCCGGCTACGGCGCGGTGCCTGAGCCGACCACTGACGCACCGCGCGTGAGCCGGGATGCATCCGAGCTCAGCCTGTACCGGGGAGCCAAGGAGCGTGACCTTCCGGTCCTAGGCATTTGCCGAGGTCTGCAGGTGATGGCTGTCGCGCACGGGGGCTCGCTGCACCAGAACCTGCCTGACGTGTCTGATCTCGTGCACCGCGAGCGCCCCGGTCAGTTCGTGAACCACCAGGCGAGTTTCACGGCCGGGTCGATGATCGCGGGCGCGCTCGGCGGCACCGAGGCGATCGTGAATTCCTCGCACCACCAGGCGGTGAAGGATGCCGGCGACCTCGCGGTCACGGGCCTCGCACCCGATGGCACCATCGAAGTGTGCGAGGACTCGTCGGCGTCGTTCTGCGTTGGGGTGCAGTGGCATCCGGAACACCCGGACCGTCGGGCTACCGACCGGGGGCTCATCAGGGCATTCCTCGAGGCCTCGATTCGGTTCCGCACCGGCCTGTCGACTCCGCGGGTGGGCTAGGAGGCGGGTCACGCTGGTCCCGACCTGCAACCCAAACGCCGCCGGGCCCGAAAGGGCCCGGCGGCGCGTGAGCAGGTTGCGGCACAACGGGGCCTACAGCGGAGTGACGTACGCCCCGGAGATCCCGCCGTCGATCAGGAAATTCGACGCGGTGAGGAAGGACGAATCATCGCTGGCGAGGAAGGCCACGGCAGCGGCAAGCTCGGACGGCTCGCCGAAGCGACCCATCGGGATATGGACGAGACGACGCGCCGCGC
>WLND01000169.1 GCA_009726075.1 Actinomycetota bacterium | reverse complement strand
GTCGGCCGGCTCGGCGGGGTCGTTGGCCTCGTCGGCGTCCTGGTGGCCCGGCTCGTTCGGGTTCGCGTCCGGACCCTGATCCGCGCCGTCACTGGCCTCGGTGCCGTCTTCCGCCTCGGTCGAGTCGGCCGGCTCGGCGGGGTCGTTGGCCTCGTCGGCGTCCTGGTGGCCCGGCTCGTTCGGGTTCGCGTCCGGACCCTGATCCGCGCCGTCACTGGCCTCGGTGCCGTCGACCGTCTCGGTCGAGTCGCCTGGCGTCGTGGCGTCCGTCGTGCTGGGCGTGATGGTGACTGCGGACGGCGCGGCCGGTGAGGGACTGCTGGCGGCCATGGCCACGCCAGTGCCTCCGAGAACGGCGATTGCGGCTGCGGCCGTGGCCGTGGCGATGGTCTGCTTCCTGGTGATTCGCATGGTTGAGCCTCCGGTGTTTGGCGAGGGCTGTTGCCCTTGCTCGACACCAACGATGCATGCGGCATCCCAAGAGACTGCTGAGAGAACCTGAGGACGTCTCGGGTGCCGGATGCAGGCGGCGGCGGTTGTGCTGTCTCAGGAACCTCTCAGGAAGCGGACCTATGCTCAGCGCATGCGGCGCGGTCGATCGGCAGGGGGGTTCTGGAGCCGACGCGGTGTCCGCGCCCGCTCCACGATCGCTGCCGTCCTTGTCGTCGCGGTGGCCCTCATAGGCGGCGGCGTCGCCCTTGTGGTGGTGTTGAAGGTGGCTCTGACCAGCTCAGTCGAGCAGAGCGTTCAGCAACGGGCGCGTGACGTGGCCGCGCAGATCGCGGACGAGGACATCGAGGCGGCGACTCCCACTATCGGTGCCGCAGCCGGCGATGGCACGCTAGTTCAGGTCGTCAACGCGGCGGGGGCGGTTGTGGTGTCCTCCTCGAGTATCGACGGCGAACCTGCGATCCAGACTTCCGCTGCGTCCGGACCCGAACCCGTTACGTCGCAGGTCCGTCTGCCGTTCGTAGACAACGACCCGTACCTCGTCGCCGCGATCGCCGTGCAAGGCCGGGACGAGATCGTCACCGTGGTCACGGCGCAGTCGCTCGTGCAGGTGCAGAACGTCTACGGCCTGGTTGGCTGGTTGCTGCTGTTCGGGTCGCCGTTCCTGCTGGCAGCGGTCGGGGCCGTGACGTGGCTCGCGGTCGGTCGGTCGCTTCACAGCGTCGACCGGATTCGGGAGCGCGTGGAGACGATCGGGGCCAGCGACCTCCATGAGCGAGTCCCCGTCCCTGTCGCCAAGGACGAGGTAGCCGCGCTCGCAACGACGATGAACCGCATGCTTGGACGACTGGAGACGTCGGCAGCGACGCAGCGGCAGTTCATCGCAGACGCCAGTCACGAGCTGCGAAGCCCGCTCACGTCCATGCGTGCGTCGTTGGACGTGGCGCAGACGATCGGCGGAGGTGACGCCTGGGTCGAGGCGGAGCCGGTGCTCAGCGACGAGGTCGACCGGATGACACGCCTGGTCGGGGACCTGCTCCTACTCGCCAAGGCGGATGAAGGGGCGGTGCCCCTGCACCGTGTCGACGTGGATCTCGATGACCTCGTGGCCAGCGAGGCGCGGCGCCTGCGGTCGCAGACGGCCCTGGCAATCACCACGAGCATTGAGCCGGTCCGTGTGATTGCGGATCCTGAGAGGCTGGCGCAGGCGCTGCGCAATCTCGTCGACAACGCCGTCCGGTTCGCCGCGAGTGAGGTCCACCTCACGGTGGCAGCGACCAGCGGTGGCGCGGTGATGAGCGTGGCTGACGACGGCCCGGGGATCCCTGCGGAACAACGTGATTCCGTCCTCGACCGCTTCGTGCGACTCGACGACCACCGAGCCCGTGATCACGGGGGTGCAGGGTTGGGGCTCGCGATCGCGAGTGAGATCGCCCGTCTGCACGGTGGCCGCATTCTGGTCGGTTCGAGCAGCCTGGGTGGGGCTCAGGTGTCGGTGCTGCTGCCGATTGCCGATCGCGACGCACCGACCGGGTCGAGCCGGTAGCCGAACCCGCGGACCGTCGCCAGCGACTGCACGTTGAAGGGCACATCGATCTTCTTGCGCAGGTAGCCGACGTAGACCTCGACCACGTTGAGGGGGCCGTCGAAGTTGGTGTCCCACACGTGGTCGATGAGCTCGCTCTTGGTGGCGACCTCCCCGGGGTGGCGCATCAGGTACTCCAGCAGGGCGAACTCCCGTGGAGTCAGGGGGACCGGGGTTCCCTGGCGGGTGACGACCCGGGTGACGGGATCCAGCGCGAGGTCGCCCACCTCGAGGACCGTGGGCCGCTCGGAGACGACGCGACGCAGGAGGGCGCGGATGTGGGCGACGAGGACGACGAAGCTGAAGGGCTTGGTCAGGTAGTCGTCCGCCCCGAGGTCGAGGGCGTCGGCCTGGTCGTATTCGCCGTCCTTCGCGGTGAGCATGAGGATCGGTGTCCAGACTCCGCGCTGACGAAGGCGTTCGACAACCTTGTATCCGTTGAGCTTGGGAAGCATCAGGTCGAGGACAACGAGGTCGTATGCCTGCTCGGTCGCGGCCCACAGCGCTTCCTCCCCGTCGTAGGCGACATCGACGAGGAAGCCTTCCGCCGACAGCCCTCTCTGCAGTGACGCGGCGAGGTTCACTTCATCGTCGACTACCAGAATGCGCATGACTCTCCTTGCCGGGTGACTTCATTGTCGCGTGGGCGTCCGGTGGCCGGCCGGGCTGGGGGGAAGCTCCGGCCGGCCACCGGAGTGCTAGTCGACCTTCTCGCCGGTCCCGGTCGCCTTCACGGCGGTGGCGGTCGCGATCTTGGCGTCCGGTGCGCTCACCTGGATGGCGAAGTCAACCTCGTTGGTCGACGCCCGGAAGAGGCTGAACTCGTTCTCGGGGAAGTGGCCCGGCTCGGTCTGGTTGTCGAAGTAGACGGTGGTCTCCTGCCCGGCGGGAATGGTCACCCCGTCGAGCTTCTGGTAGTACGCCTCGGTCGCGGTGGTGACGACGTCGGTCATCTCGTAGTAGACCTCGAGTCCCGTCATGGGCGTGGTGCCGGTGTTCTTCAACGTGAGCATCAGACGGTCGTCGATGGCTGCGCCGGTGGCGGGGTCTACGAGGTCCTCGACCCCGGCGAAGGTGACCTCCAGATTGGGTGCGGTGGCCGTGTTGACGATCGGGTTGGACGTCACGGGCAGCACGACTCCCGCTGGCGCGCTTGCCGCGGCCGCACTTGCTGCCGCCGCCTGGGTGGCGGGAGCCTGGCTCGCCGCTGCTCCGGGGGCCGTGGACTGGATGGGGCTCGTGGTGGATCCCGATGAGCAGCCGGTCACAGTGATGGCGGTCAGCAGGCCGGCGGCGCCGATCGCTGCGAGGGTCTTTCGATTCATGATGATCTCCTGAGTAGTTTGGTGCGGGTTGTGGTGAGGATGGCGAAGCCGAGGGCGGCGAAGGCCGCCAGCCACATGGCAATGGCGTTGTTCCAGGTCCCGGTCCAGACGGCCGCCAGCGGCTGCTGGTTGTACTGGTCCTTGATGCCGAGGACGGCGAATGTGAAGCGTTCGTAGTGCTTGGTGATGGAGGAGACCTCTAGGCCATTACGGACGGTGTCGAAGCCGGTGAAGTTGGCCAGGACGGCCTTCTCGTCGGGCTTGGCGATCGCGAGGGACTTGAACAGCCCGCCGGGGACTTGGTTGTCGGGGTCCATGGTGTCGCCGATCTGTGGGACGATCAGGACGACGGCCAGCCACAGCACCAACGCGATGATCAGTGCCGTGCTCAGCCGCTTCGTAGTCGAGGCGAGGCCCAGGGCAAGGGCGCTCCACATGAGCAGGTATGCCCATGACGTCGCGGCGGAGATGACCAGTCGCTGGAGGTCGATGGCGGCGAACGAGGCGTGCCCGACGATCGCGACGGTGGCGGCGACGGCGATGAAGATGACCGCGACGGCGATGAGCCAGGCGAGGGCGAGGGCGAGGAGCTTGCCTGCTGCGAGGGAGTAGCGGCCGATCGGGCGGCTGTAGATCAGCTGCAGGGTGGCGCGCTGCTTCTCCTTGGCGATCATCCCGTAGCCCATGACGATCGCGAAGAGGGCACCGAGGATCTCCAGGTACTCGATCGAGCCCCGGAGCAGCTGCAGCGGGAACAGCTGTGGCGCGGCCGGGACGGTGGTGTTGCCAGCGGCGCGCAGCGCATCGAGGTAGGCGTTGTAGTCGTTCAGCTTCACGCCGAACTGGGTGGCCGACACGATGACGGACAGGATCACGGCGATCAGGACGAACGCCAGGACCGCGAGCAGGAATCGGTTGCGTCGCAGGTCGAGCAGTTCCTTGCGGGCGATGACCAGGACGCTAGTCACGAAGGGCTCCTCGGATGCGGTCCCGGCGGGTGGCCAGCAGCGCGGCGGCGCCGACGGCGAAGGCAAGGACGATGATGAACAGGGACGGGGGAAGGGAGCCGGTGACCTGGGTGTCGCCGAGGATCAGGCCGCTAGCGGTCTTGAACTGCTCGGTCACCGACAGGGGCCGCAGTACGGTGTTGAGAGTGTCGAAGGCCCCGCCGGGAACGGCGACGGACGGGACCGGGTTGAGCAGGGAGACCGGGTTCGCGGAGGTGCCGATCTGCGGCAGGACGAAGGCGACGATGCTCCAGATGCTGATCGGGACCAGCAGGGCCGTTGTCTCCCGGGAGCTGTAGATCCCGCTGGCCATGCCCAGCGTCACGAAGGCGAGCAGCAGGACCCAGGCGACGACGTAGAAGCCGAGGAGTCGAGCCGTGTCGCCCAGGGGCAGCGGCCCGTGGGTGATGAGCGAGATACTCGTCCAGCTGATGATGGCCACGGCGGCCAGGACCATCGCCAGCCACGCCCCGATACCGGCGAGCTTGCCCAGCAGGTACGCGGGGACGCCGATCGGCCGGCTCAGCACGAGATCGATGGTGCGGGCCTTGCGGTCGCGCATCGTCGACGTGACACCGACGACGATCGCCATCAGCGCGCCGATGAGCACGAGGTAGATGACCGTGTTGCGGGCGTAGTAGAGCGCGGACACGTCCGCGAACGGATTCGGC
>WLND01000168.1 GCA_009726075.1 Actinomycetota bacterium | reverse complement strand
TCATCAACGGCACGTTCACCGAGGCCACGAGCGGCACGGCCCTGGCGACGATCAACCCCGCGACCGAGGAGGTGCTCGCCGAGATCAGCGTGGCAGGGCAGGCCGATGTCGATGCGGCCGTCGCCGCAGCCCGCCGCGCGCACGACCGGGTGTGGGGCCCGATGAGCGGACGAGACCGGTCGAAGTACCTGTTCCGCATCGCACGCCTGATCCAGGAGCGGTCGCGCGAACTCGCCGTCCTCGAGACTCTGGACAACGGCAAGCCGATCCGCGAGTCGCGCGATGTCGACCTGCCGCTCGTCGCGGCCCACTTCTTCTACTACGCCGGCTGGGCGGACAAGCTCGAGCATGCCGGCCTCGGCGCCAACCCCCGAAGCCTCGGCGTCGCCGCTCAGGTCATCCCCTGGAACTTCCCGCTGCTCATGCTCGCCTGGAAGATCGCGCCCGCCCTGGCCGCCGGGAACACCGTGGTGCTCAAGCCGGCCGAGACCACATCGCTGACCGCCCTGCTGTTCGCCGAGATCTGCCAGCAGGCCGACCTGCCGCCCGGCGTCGTGAACATCGTCACCGGCGCGGGCGACACCGGACGCATGCTCGTCGAGCACCCCGGCGTGAACAAGGTGGCCTTCACCGGGTCGACCGAGGTCGGCAAGGCGATCCAGCGCTCGATCGCAGGCTCCGGCAAGCGGCTGACCCTCGAGCTCGGCGGCAAGGCCGCGAACATCGTGTTCGACGACGCGCCGATCGACGAGGCGGTCGAGGGCATCGTCAACGGCATCTTCTTCAACCAGGGCCACGTGTGCTGCGCGGGCTCCCGACTGCTGCTCCAGGAGTCGGTTGCCGACCAGGTGCTCGAATCGCTGAAGCGGCGGCTCGGCACCCTGCGACTCGGCGACCCGCTCGACAAGAACACCGACATCGGCGCGATCAACTCGGCGGAGCAGCTGGCCAAGATCACTGAACTCGTCGACGCCGGCGAGCAGGAGGGAGCCGAGCGCTGGAGCCCTGGCTGCACCCTGCCCGATCGCGGGTACTGGTTCGCCCCCACCGTCTTCACGTCGGTCACCCAGGCCCATCGCATCGCACGCGAGGAGATCTTCGGCCCCGTCCTGTCCGTCCTGACCTTCCGCACCCCCGATGAGGCCATCGAGAAGGCGAACAACACGCCGTTTGGCCTGTCGGCCGGCATCTGGACGGAGAAGGGCAGCCGCATCCTGTGGATGGCCAGCAGGCTTCGCGCCGGCGTGGTGTGGGCCAACACGTTTAACCGCTTTGACCCGACGAGCCCATTCGGCGGCTACAAGGAGTCCGGGTTCGGCCGCGAGGGCGGGATCCCGGGCCTGGCCGCGTACCTGCAGACCGACGACGAAGGGCAGAGCTGATGAGCGACCGGGTCGAGGTCCGCAAGACCTACAAGCTGTTCGTCGGCGGCGCCTTCCCGCGCAGCGAGTCGGGCCGCACCTACGAGGTCAGCGACGCCGGTGGTCGCTTTCTCGCCAATGCAGCCAAGGCCAGCCGCAAGGACGGACGCGACGCCGTCCTCGCCGCCCGCAAGTCATTCGGTCCCTGGAATGCGGCCACCGCCTACAACCGCGGGCAGGTGCTCTACCGCATCGCCGAGGTCATGGAGGGCAGGCGAGGCCAGTTCATCGCCGACGTCCGGGCCGCCGAGGGCCTCAACGAGAAGAAGGCCGAGCGTGCCGTCGACGCAGCGATCGACCGCTGGGTCTGGTACGCCGGCTGGGCCGACAAGGTGGCGCAGGTACTCGGCAGCGCGAACCCGGTTGCCGGCCCCTACTTCAACTTCTCGATACCCGAGCCGACCGGCGTCGTGGTCGCCGTTGCGCCCCAGGAGTCGAGCCTGCTCGGCCTGGTGAGCGTCGTGGCGCCGATCGTCGTGACCGGCAATGCCTGCGTGGTCATCGCGAGCACCGACCGTCCGCTCCCGGCCATCACGCTCACCGAGGTCCTGGCGACCTCCGACGTGATCGGTGGCGTCATCAACGTGCTCACCGGCGACCCGGCCGAGATCATGCCCTGGCTCGCGAGCCATGCTGACGTCAATGCGCTCGACCTCGCCGGCATCGCCGATCCGGCGCTGGCCGTCGAGCTCGAGCAGGCCGCGGCCGATTCGGTGAAGCGGGTGCGCGGCCCGGTGCCGGGGCACGACTGGATGACCGCCCCGACCCTGGGCCGGATCAGGAGTTTCGTCGAGACGAAGACCGTCTGGCATCCGCTCGGCGTGTAGATCCCGAAGCGGTGATGCAACACCGCATCGATTGATGCGGATGTGCATGCTACCGTCGTTGCATGCCCAAGACAGTGCAAATTCGGGACCTTGACGATGACGTGTATCGGTCGCTGTCTCAACACGCTGCTGAGGACGGAATATCAGTCCCTGAGCTGCTGAGACGGGAAGCAACGAGGCTCGCCTCCCGCCCGAGCATGAGCCAGTGGCTGCGTCGCGTCTCAGAACAGCCACTGCGCACCGGCGATGTCGATGTCGTGGCCGCGCTCGACGAGATTCGTGGTCCCTGGCCCAGTGAGAGCCCGCTCAACGCCAATGCTCGTCCCTGACGCATCCTGCCTCATCGAGGCCCTCATCGACGGCCCGCTCCGCCTCGGAGTACTCCAGAGGCTCGCTTCCGACCCCGATCAGATGGCGCCGCACATCCTCGACATTGAGGTTCTTGGGGTGATAATCGGATTCAGCCGACGGGGATTGATCGACGAAACCTCGTCTCGCAGGGCCCTGTTCGAACTCAAACAATGGCCCTGCGAGCGGGTACCCCATGGCCCGTTCCTGGAACGCGCCTGGGAACTTCGTCACAACGTTCGGGGCTGGGATGCCGTGTACGTCGCCGTCGCAGAGGCCTTCGACGCCACCCTCCTTACGAAGGATGGGCGCCTGGCCAGGGCCACTGGACCCCGCTGCAGCATCGAACTCATCTCCTAGCGGCCTGTTCTCGCAGGCATCGGTAGCCTGCCGGCATGGACCGGAGGATGCTGACAGACAAGCGCGGCGACGTTGTGTCCTACGTCGCGAACACGAGGGGCGAGCGGCAGCAGGCCGACATCGCCGAGGTGGTGCGGGGGCGCGGCAACGACGAAGCCGCCCGCGCGCTGACAGGCCGGTGCCCGGGCTGGTACGTCTCGACCCTTGAACCGCTGCTCGCCGCAGCCGTGGGGGCCCGCGGGGCGACGCCGACGAGGCACGTGCATGTCATGGTGGCGCAGACACGCCCGAACCCCGAACACGACGAGCCGGCCGCATCCGCCGACCTTCACGTGGCCTTCATTGACTTCGCTGCCTTCGAATGGGCCGAGATCCTGCCGAGCTGGAAGGCCGCCTACGCGCCGGGCCACCCCGACCACGAGCCCGGCGATGACGACCTGCTCCTCGAGTCCGAGCTTCGGCCCTACGTCGAGAGGGCAGCGCTCGGGCCGGTGCATCGGTCGACCACGCTCGCGATCGTCGACGGCCGGGTTGCCGGCGCGATCGTCATCAGCCTTCGGCCCGAGCCGGTGCCATTCGGCGGCCCCTGGATCACCGAGGTCTGGCGGGATCCGGCGACCCCGCTGCGCGGCCTCGGTGCAGCCCTGATCGAACGCGCCCTCGGCCTGCTGTGCGCGGACGGATTCAAGACGCTCGGCCTCGCAGTTACTGACGGCAACCCCGCACGCCGCGTCTACGAGCGGCTCGGCTTCGAGCCCGCCCTGGAGTCGTGGACGTATCTGCTCCCCGAGTGAGCATCTCGCACGACGCCAGGTCAGTCCTCGTGCCGAGCAGGCTTCACCACCGGCAGGTCGTGCGGAACCGCGGCCACGCCGAGCCTGCAGGCGGCCAGTTCGGTGAGCAACTCCAGGTCATCAATGAGGGCGATGATGGTGACGCTCCAGCGCCACCCGAAGGGCGCGTGTTCGCCCTCGTCGTCGAACAGCGCGAGCATGTGAGCTGCCCTCGAAGGCTCATGCCTCGTCCATGCTTGGACGCCTCGACATGCCGGATCCTCATCGATGGCGTCAGCGAGGACCAGTCGGAGCGGGACCCGTGGCTGCGCCAAGCGGCGAGCCCGGGTAGACGACTCGCCCCGAGGATCTCTCGAACGCCCGCGGCATCGAAGCACGGGCCGAGGTGCTCCTGCCAGCGTTTCGAATCGTCGAGTCGGTCCACCAAAGCGTTCATGCCGAGGAAGTCGTAAAGGCTGGCAACCAAGTCAAGGCGGTCAACGATATGAAGGAGACCGCGTCAGTCGGTGTCCTCCGCCGCCCGGCGCCGCTTGCGCATCACGATGACCACGCCGGCACCCACGACAGCGGCCCCGAGCACGGCGAGCACGATCGGCCCCCACGTGCGGCTCGTCTTGATCGCCACCTCGGCACGCTCGAGGGTCTCGTCGGCCACCCCCAGCACGGCATCGGTGCGGTCGAGCGCCGCCCGGACACGTCCGAGCTCCTCCCGCAGATCGGTGACATGCTCCTGGTTCGACTCGACAACGTCCAATAGCGACATCGTTCACTCCCTCCCTATAAGACGGTCCGCGAGGACCGCCTTGAGTGCTGAGTACTGCGGCTTGATCTGTTCATTGATCATCGTAAGCCGCTCATCGAAGGGAAGGAACGCGCTCTTCATCGCATTGAGGGTGAACCACTGAAGGTCGTTGAGCCCGTATCCGAAGGCCTGGCTCAGCAGTTCCATCTCATGCGACATCGAGGTGCCCGACATCAGGCGGTTGTCGGTGTTCACGGTCACGCGGAAGCCCAGCCGCCGCAGGAGCCCGATCGGGTGCTGCTCGATCGATGGCGCTGCCCCCGTCTGGATATTGGAGGACGGGCACATCTCGAGCGGGATCCGACGATCACGGACGTAGGCCGCGAGCCGGCCGAGCGTGACCGAGCCGTCGGGCTCGACCGTGATGTCGTCGACGATGCGCACCCCGTGACCGAGCCGGTCGGCGCCGCACCACTGGATCGCCTCCCAGATCGACGGCAGGCCGAACGCCTCGCCTGCATGGATGGTGAAGTGGGCGTTCTCCCT
>WLND01000167.1 GCA_009726075.1 Actinomycetota bacterium | reverse complement strand
TGAGCCACATAGTGGCTCAAACGACCGGGAGAGGGAGGGAGACGAGAAGAAAGAAAGAAGGATTGACGGGGACGGGATGGGGGCGGGGTACGGAAGGATGAGCGCCATGGCATCGGTTGCAGTCCTCGGGGGTGGTCCGGGCGGCTATGAGGCCGCCCTCGTGGCGCGGCAGCTCGGCGCCGACGTCGTGATCATCGAGCGCGACGGCATCGGCGGCTCAGCCGTCCTCACCGACTGCGTGCCGAGCAAGACCCTCATCGCCACGGCCGACATCATCACCGCGACCCGCGAAAGCGATGCCCTCGGCGTCCTCATCAACGGCAACCCGGCCCAGGCCGCCTCCGTCACCGTCGACCTCGCCACCGTGAACGCCCGCATCAAAGAACTGGCCCAGGCGCAGAGCGACGACATCCGCGACCGGCTGGCAGCCGAGGGCGTGACCGTCGTGCGCGGCACCGCGCGCCTCGCCGGCCCCGGCCTCGTCGAGGCGATCACTGCGGAGGGCGAGCGATCCCAGTACCCGGCCGAGACCGTGCTCATCGCCACCGGTGCCCGGCCCCGCACGCTGCCGCTCGCCCTTCCCGACGGCGAGCGCATCCTCACGTGGGAGCAGCTCTACGACCTCACCGCTCTGCCCGAGCGGCTCATCGTCGTCGGCTCCGGGGTGACGGGTGCTGAGTTCGCCGGCGCGTATCACGCCCTGGGCAGCAGCGTGGTGCTCGTCTCCTCGCGAGACCGGGTGCTTCCCGGCGAGGACCCGGACGCTGCCGGGGTCATCGAGCAGGTCTACGCCCGACGGGGCGTCACCGTGGTCGGCCGGGCCCGGGCGGTATCGGCGTCGCGCACCGCCGACGGCGTCGAGGTCGCTCTCGCGGACGGTCGCACCATCAGTGGGTCGCATGTGCTCGTCGCGGTGGGCTCCCTGCCCAATACCGACGGTCTCGGATTGGACGAGGCCGGCGTGGCGACCGATGAGGGCGGCTTCATCACCGTCGACCGCGTCTCGCGCACCTCGGTTCGAGGCGTGTATGCCGCCGGCGACTGCACCGGCGTCCTCATGCTCGCCTCGGTCGCGGCGATGCAGGGTCGCATCGCCATGTGGCACGCCCTCGGCGATGCCGTCTCACCACTCGATCGCACGATGGTCTCGAGCACGGTCTTCACCGACCCCGAGATCGCGACCGTCGGGCTGACCCAGCGCGATCTCGACCAGGGCACGCTGCGCGGCGACGTGGTGCTCCTGCCCCTCGCGACCAATGCCCGGGCCAAGATGCAGGGCCTCGAGGACGGCTTCGTCAAGGTGATCTGCCGACGAGGTACCCGCATCGTCGCCGGCGCAGTCGTGGTCGGCCCCCATGCGAGCGAGCTCATCCACGCGCTCACCATCGCGGTCGAGCAGCGGCTCACCGTCGATGAGGTTGCCATGACGTTCACGGTCTACCCGAGCCTGTCGGGTTCGATCGCCGAGGCGGCCCGCCGCTTGCACGTAACCTCTGAATAGGCCGGGCGACCAGAGTAGGTTCGTCAGGTGACCAACCATCCCTCGACCATCGCCGCGCAAGCCCGAGCAGCGGAGGCCGCTGCAGCCCTCGCGGCCATCACCGGGTCGCCGACCCATGACATTGCCGTGGTGCTCGGCTCGGGCTGGGTGCCTGCGGCCGACCTGCTCGGCGCAACCCTCGCCGACATCGCCGTGACCGACCTGCCCCACTTCTCTCCCCCCGCGGTCGAGGGGCACGCGGGCCGGGTGCGAAGTGTCGATGCCGGTGGCAGGCGGGTGCTCGTCTTCCTCGGCCGCACCCACCTGTACGAGGAGCGCGGGGTCGATGCCGTGACCCACGCGGTGCGCACCGCGGCCGCCGCCGGCTGCTCGACGGTCGTCCTCACCAACGGCTGCGGCGGCCTCGACGCCTCCTGGACCCCGGGCACTCCGGTGCTCATCCGCGACCACATCAACCTCACCGGCACATCGCCCCTGCACGGGGCCCACTTCGTCGACCTCACCGACCTGTACTCACCGAGACTGCGCGCCCTCTGCCAGCAGATCGAGCCATCGCTGCCCGAGGGTGTCTACGCCCAGTTCCCCGGCCCGATGTACGAGACGCCGGCGGAGATCACGATGGTGCGCAATATCGGCGGCACGCTCGTCGGCATGAGCACCGCCCTCGAGGCGATCGTGGCCCGCTCGCTCGGCATGGAGATCCTCGGAGTATCGCTGGTGACGAACCTCGCGGCAGGCATGAGCGGCAAGGCCCTGAACCACGTCGAGGTGCTCGAGGCGGGGCAGGCCGCGGCCACGCGCATGGGCGAACTCCTGGCCCGGGTGCTGCGGGAGGTCTGATGATCGAGTCCACCGGCGGGCCGACCACCACTGACCTCCTTGCTCACGGCCGCGCGTGGGCAGCCCAGGATCCTGACGACCGCACGCGCACCGAACTGCTCGCCCTCATTGCGGCGACCGAGGCCGGTGAAGGGCCCGCCGAGGTGGAACTGCGCGATGCCTTCAGCGGCCGCCTGGAGTTCGGCACCGCCGGCCTGCGCGGCCGCATTGGCCCGGGCCCCAATCGCATGAACCGAGTCGTGGTCATGCAGGCCGCGGCCGGGCTTGCCTCGTACCTCCAGGCTCGGGGCGGCGGGGCTGTCGTCATCGGCTACGACGCGCGTCACAACTCGAGCGTCTTCGCCCACGACTCCGCCGCGGTCTTCGCCGGGGCGGGCCTGACACCCCTCGTGCTCCCCCGGGCCCTGCCGACCCCCGTGCTCGCCTACGCCGTGCGGCACCTCGGCTGCGCCGCCGGAGTCATGGTGACCGCCAGCCACAACCCGCCGCAGGACAACGGCTACAAGGTCTACCTCGGCGACGGCTCGCAGATCGTGCCACCCGCAGATGCCGAGATCAGCGAGCAGATCGCCCTCGCTGCCAGCCGGCCGCTCGGCGATATTTCGCTGGACGATGAGTGGACGACGCTGGGCGACGACGTCCTGGACGACTACGTTCGCCAGGTCGCGGCCCTCGTCCCCGGCCTTGCCACTCGGCATGCCAGGGTCGTCTACACCCCCCTGCACGGAGTCGGCGGCGAGACCTTCGAGCGGGTGCTCGAGCAGGCGGGGTTTCCGGCCCCGATCCGGGTCGATGCGCAGTTCGAGCCTGACCCCGACTTTCCGACCGTCGACTTCCCGAACCCCGAGGAGCCCGGCGCGATCGACCTCGCTCTCGACACGGCGCGCCGCGTAGGCGCCGACATGGTCATCGCCAACGACCCCGATGCAGACCGGTGCGCAATGGCCGTCCCGGGCCAGGGCACTTCGTGGCGCATGCTCACCGGCGACGAGGTCGGGGCCCTGCTCGCCTGGTGGATGCTCGAGCGCGGCACCCACACCGGCCCCTTCGCCCGGTCGCTCGTGTCGTCCTCCCTCATCGACTCGATCGCCGCGGCCGCGGGTCGCGAGACTCGGCAGACCCTCACCGGCTTCAAGTGGATCGCGCGCGTGCCCGGCCTCGCCTACGGATATGAGGAGGCCCTCGGCTACTGCGTCGACCCCGCCCAGGTGCGTGACAAGGACGGCATCTCCGCCGCGCTGCTCCTCATCGAGATGGTGGCGGCGCTCACGGATGAGGGCCGCAACGTCGACGATGCCCTCGACGCCCTGGCCACCGAGCACGGCGTCCATGCGACCACCCAGGTCTCGGCGAGGTTCAGCGACCCAGGCCGGATTGCCGACATCATGGCCCGACTGCGCACGAGCCCGCCGGTCGCGGTCGGCGGGCTCGATGTCCTCTCCATCGACGACCTCGAGCGGCCTACAGACGGACTGCCGCCGACCGACGGGATGCGCCTGCTCCTCGCGGGCGGCGCGCGCATCATCGTCCGGCCGAGCGGCACCGAGCCCAAGATCAAGTGCTACCTCGAGGTCGTCGAGAGCGTCGAGGGCGGACGACTCGGCCAGGCACGCGCGGCGGCCGCCGCGCGGCTCGCTGACGTGCGCGACGGCGTTGCCGCGTGGCTAGAGTGACGCACGTGACCTCCCCCGCTTCGCCAGCAGGCGCCAGCCTCCCAGCCGAGTTCGCCGGTGCCACGTCATCGGAGGCGGGCCTGCGCTCGTTCCTCCATGGCCTGCCCGGCGTCGACGAGGTCGGCGCCGTCGGCCGGGCCTCCAGCCTGGGCACCCGTTCGATCAAGGCCGCATCGAAGGCCTACGCCATCGACCTCGCGATCCGCATGGTCGACCTCACGACCCTCGAGGGTGCCGACACCGTCGGCAAGGTGCGGGCGATGTGCGCAAAGGCACTGCGGCCTGACCCGACCGATGCCTCCGCACCCGCGGTCGCAGCAGTGTGCGTGTACGGCGACCTCGTCGAAGCAGCTCGTTCGGTGGTTGGCGACACGGTCCATGTCGCTGCCGTCGCGACCGCGTTTCCGAGCGGACGCGCCAGCCTCGCCGTCAAGCTGGCCGATACCCGCGACGCGGTCGAGGCCGGGGCCGACGAGATCGACATGGTCATCGACCGCGGCGCGTACCTGTCGGGCAACTACCAGAAGGTGTTCGACGAGATCGTCGCGGTGAAGGGCGCCTGCGGCGATGCCCACCTCAAGGTCATCCTCGAGACCGGCGAGCTGCGCACCCTCGACAACGTTCGCCGCGCGAGCTGGCTCGCGATGCTGGCCGGCGCCGACTTCATCAAGACCTCGACCGGCAAGGTCGTCCCCGCCGCGACCCCGCCCGTCACGCTGGTGATGCTCGAGGCCGTGCGCGATTTCGAGGCGGCCACCGGGCGCCTCATCGGGGTCAAGGCAGCCGGCGGCATCCGCACGAGCAAGGACGCCATCAAGTACCTCGTCATCGTGAGCGAGACCGTCGGCGAGCGCTGGCTCACCCCCGACCTGTTCAGGTTCGGCGCGTCGACCCTGCTCAACGACCTGCTCCTGCAGCGCCAGCGCATGGCCACCGGCCACTACTCCGGCCCCGACTACGTCACGATCGACTGACAGGACATCGCCATGACCTTCGAATACGCACCAGCGCCCGAGTCGCGCGCTGTCGTCGA
>WLND01000166.1 GCA_009726075.1 Actinomycetota bacterium | reverse complement strand
GTGAGGAATACCACGGCGGCATGCGGAGACATCTCGCGCAGCATGTCGGCGAAATCAAAGCCATTTGGCCCGGGGCCGAGCTCGATGTCGAGTATCACGCAGTCGGGATCGACACGGAGGACGCAGCGCTTGGCGTCGGCAACGCTCGCAGCCGTGTAGACAACGAATCCGCGTGCCTCGAGCGCGGATGCAAGAAGCTCGCGGAGCAGCGAGTTGTCTTCGACGACGAGTAGTGAGCGCCCGAGCATCGTGCCTCCAGATCCATGGCCGAGTTTCGGGGCCAACGATCCACGAGACCTCGTGCAACCGTCAATCGAATGCCGGGGTATCCCTGCCTCTGCAGGGACGGTTCGCTGTCGGGTGGTCGAGACAGTCAGCGCGCGAGCAGCGCTGGTGTCGCGCCGACGACAAGGGCGCGGACCTGTGCGAGAACATCGGCAACGTCCCGCTCATCCGGCACGGTGACGAGGAGCACCTCTGCGCCGGCCTCCGCGATCGCGAGCACCTGCTCCTGCGCCTGCTCGAAGGTACCGAAGATCCCGGATATCCGCGGGTGAGCATCGCCTGCGAACCGTGGATCGAGATCCGCCCTGGCGACCGCCTCGTTCAGCGTCCGCCCAATCGAGATCGGCACCGCAACGACGAGCGGCCGGTCATCCTCGCTGGCGTCCAGGCTCGCGCGCACCTCCCGAATGGCCGCGGGATTCGCCGTCCGGACGACGCCCATCGCATCCTGCCCGTGATCGATGACGAGCATCGCCGGATCGGCAGCAGCGATCAGCACGGCCATGTCCGATTCGGGGATCACTCCACCCTCGCTCACCGGGAGGTGGCAGGCAACGAACCCCAGTCGCCCGGCCAACCTCGCCAAGTGTGCCTGCGCGGCGCGATCATGATCCGGGTTCAGCATGAGGGCAAGGGCAAGGATCTGCTCGGTCATTCAGTGGTCCCGTCCGCGTCGGCCACCCTTGGGCGGCTTCGGCACTGTCTGAGCATTGGCGTGGGGGGCCGCGGATACGCTCGCACAGTGCAGCCGGTCACCGCAACCATTCCGCCGCACGAGGCCCTCCCCGCCAGCGTCGTGACGCTCGTCGGCCGGCTTCGAAGATCCGGTCTGGCAGTGTCGACCAGCGAGGCCCTCGACGCTATGGCGGCCACGGCCGCTGTCGGCCTCGGCAGCCGCCGCGACCTGCGCGTGGCCTTGAAGGCTGCCCTCGTCAAGGACGCATCGCATGACGTTGCCTTTGACCGAGGCTTCGACGCCACCTACCCGCGGACCAGAAGAGCCCAGCCGGAGGGTCAGGGAATCGAAGCCCCCGGCACCCAGGACCCGAACACCGACGACCCTGCGCTAGACGATCTCGTCCGCGCCCTGAGAGACGGCGATCTCGAGCATGTCGATGACCTGCTCGAGGCCGCGATCGACCGGCACGGCGGATCCCACGACGATGGGCGGTCAGCCGGCCATCACACCCAACGGACGCTGCGCCGCATGAACATCCCGAACCTGTATCGACGGTATCTCGATCAGTCGCAGGGCGAGACCGACCTCGACCGCGCCCTGGAGACCGCCGAGGCTGCAGCCGCGATGGAGCAGATGAAGCGCCGGATGGAGGACCTCGTTTCGGGCCGCATGCGTGAGGACGATGGCGGTGCGTCACGCCAGCAACTCGAGGACCCCGAGGATCGCCCCCTGCTGAGAGCCGGGGCCGATGAACTCGTTGCCATGCGCCAGGCAATGCGGCCGCTGGCGCGCAGGCTGGCCACCAGGCTCGGCAACCGACGTCGCCGCGGCACCTCAGGTCTGGACATGCGCCGCACTATTCGCAGTTCCATGGGCACCGGGGGGGTCCCCGTCCAGCCCGTGCTCCGGCGGCGACGTCCGACCAAACCCGATCTCATCGTGCTCTGCGACGTATCCGGATCCACCGCTCAGTTCGCGCCATTCACGCTCACCCTTCTGCACGCCGTGCACCAGGAGTTCCGTCGCGTCCGGTCATTCGTCTTCATCGACGGCATCGTCGAGATCACCGACATCCTCGCGAGCAGCCCGGGGGTGCTCGACCCCCAGCACCTACTCGCTCGCAAGGGCCTCATCGTGAAGGACGGACGAAGCGACTACCGGCGCGCCTTCGACGCATTCATCCAGACGTGGGGCAGCGCCGTCACGTCGAAGACCACGGTGATCATCGCCGGCGACACCCGATCGCATGATCGAGAGCCCGCCACGGCGCAGGTCGCCGAGCTCGAGCACCTCGCCCGACGCCTCTACTGGCTGAACCCCGAGCCTCGCGCGGAATGGGACAGCCTCGACTCCCGGGCCTCCGAATACGCCCGCCACTGCACCGATGCCTTTGAGGTGTCGACGATCCGCGAACTCATCGCCGCGGTCGCGCAGATCGCCTGAGGACGCAGGGCCCGCGACGGCAACATGGCGGAGACCACGTTCTACTGGGGCCCGAGGCGCAACTGCTCGCGAACCCGCTGACGATCAGTCTGGTGCTTGAGCACAACGCCGAGGGTCTGCTCGACGACAGCATCGGTGAGCTCCTCCACGCCGAGTGCCTGCATCGCGCGAGCCCAGTCGATCGTCTCCGCCACACTGGGCGCCTTCCGCAGGTCGATCGCGCGCATGGCACGCACGACACGCACGAGCTCAGTCGCGAGCACGTCCGCCAGCTCAGGCACGCGCGACATGACGATCGCACGCTCACGGGCAGCGTCCGGGTAGTCGACATGCGCGTAGAGGCAACGACGTTTGAGCGCCTCAGAAAGCTCCCTGGTCGCGTTTGACGTGAGGACGACGAATGGACGTTGCGTCGCCTCGATCGTGCCGAGTTCCGGGACCGTGACCTGGAACTCGCTCAGCACTTCGAGCAGCAGGCCCTCCACCTCGACATCGGCCTTGTCTGTCTCGTCGACCAGCAGCACGGTTGGACCCGCCTGCCGGATCGCGGTGAGGAGCGGCCTTGAAAGTAGGAACTCCTCGCTGAAGATGTCATCGTGCAGATCGGCCCAGGTATCGGCGCCGGCTTCGGCAGTCGACTGCGCCGCCTGAATACGCAGCAACTGCTTGCGGTAGTTCCACTCGTACAGGGCCCTGGCTTCGTCGAGGCCCTCGTAGCACTGCAGTCGCACGAGGGTCGCGCCCGTCGCCTGCGCAACCGCTTTGGCCAGCTCGGTCTTGCCGGTGCCGGCAGGGCCCTCGAGCAGGATCGGCTTGCCGAGAGCATCACCGAGAAAGACCACCGTGGCGAGCTCGTCATCGACGAGGTACCCGGTCGCTGCGAGCCGCGACCGTGCGTCGTCGATGGACGTGAACAGCGGCATGCGTGGCTCCTTCAAGACGGACGTTCGACCCGTCCGCAGCGTAGGGTCCGGCCAGATTCTGGGCAACCGGCGCCCTGCGACCGACGAATTCACAGCGCGACACCCGTATTTGGTCCGAGGAGACTTGAGGGGCCGTTCCCCTCTCAAGGAGTCCCGATGACAATCCACCACGTTGGCCGCGCGAAGCGAGCATCAGACAGTCTCTCCATCAACCCGATGTTCGCCCGTCCCGGTGAGACGTCCATCCCCCGCGACCGGCTGCCCGACGGCGAGATGCTGCCCGAGACGGCCTACCAAATCGTCCACGACGAGGCCATGCTGGACGGCAATGCCCGCCTGAATCTCGCAACGTTCGTTGGCACGTGGATGGAGCCGCAGGCGGCTCAGCTGTACTCGGAGACCTTCGACAAGAACATGATCGACAAGGACGAATACCCGCAGACTGCAGAGATCGAGGAGCGCTGCGTCCGCATCCTGGCCGACCTCTGGCACGCCCCCGGCGACACCATCGGCACGTCGGCCATCGGCTCATCCGAGGCCTGCATGCTCGGGGGTCTCGCCTTCAAGCGCAGCTGGCAGCTGCGGCGGCGCGCCGAGGGCAAGTCGACCGAGAAGCCGAACCTCATCATGAGCTCCGGCGTCCAGGTCGTGTGGGAGAAGTTCTGCAACTACTGGGATGTCGAGCCCCGCTACGTGCCGGTCACCCTGGAGAACCCGGGCCTCACCGCCGAGAGCATGCTGCCGTTCGTCGACGAGAACACCATCGGCGTCGTCGTGATCATGGGAGTGACCTACACGGGCCTGTACGAGCCGGTGGCCGAGATCGCCGCCGCGCTCGACGACCTGCAGGCGCGCACCGGCCTCGACGTGCCAATCCACGTCGACGGGGCGAGCGGCGGCATGATCGCGCCCTTCCTGCAGCCTGATCTGCTCTGGGACTTCAGGCTCGAGCGCGTGCACTCCATCAACACTTCGGGCCACAAGTACGGGCTCGTGTACCCGGGGCTCGGCTGGGTGGTCTGGCGCAAGACGGAGTACATGCCCGAGGAGCTCATCTTCCACGTGTCATACCTGGGGGGCGACATGCCGACCCTCGCCCTGAACTTCTCGCGGCCCGGCGCCCAGGTGCTGCTGCAGTACTACAACTTCCTGCGGCTCGGGCGCGAGGGCTACCGACGGGTGCAGCAGGCCAGCCAGGACGTCGCAGTGTACCTCGCAACCGAGATCGCGAAGTTCACGGCGTTCTCCCTGCTCACCGACGGCACCGACATCCCGGTCTTCGCGTGGCGGCTCAACGTCGGGTATACCGCGAACTGGGATCTCGCCGACCTGTCAGAGCGCCTGCGCCACCACGGGTGGCAGGTGCCCTCCTACCCGATGCCCGCCGATATCGAGGACGTCACCGTCATGCGCATCGTCGTGCGCAACGGATTCTCGATGGACCTCGCAAGCCTGTTCATCCAGGACCTGCAGCGCAGTGTCGACTACCTCGACCGGCTCACCGGGCCGATGCCGAAGGAATCCTCGGCCCCCGCCACGTCCTTCCATCACTAGAGAAAGCACGGGGAAACGACCATGAGTACCCCCTCGAAGAAGAAGCCGGCGGGTCTGTCCTGGATCACGATGGCCTTGCTCACGACCACCGCTGTCGCGAGCGTTCGCGGCCTTCCGGCGATGGCGCCCTACGGGCTGGCCTCCATTTTCCTCTATGTCCTTCCT
>WLND01000165.1 GCA_009726075.1 Actinomycetota bacterium | reverse complement strand
CTGCGCGGGTCAGTCGCCGGCAGGGTCGAGGTGGGGAGATTGTCCTGATCGAGTAATTCGGGGGCGTACTTCTGGACGAAGGCGAGCACCCCCTTCGTGACCGCGGCGGGCGTGTACTCGCCCGCGACGGGCAGCAGGTCCTTGCCGTGCAGTTTCGCGGTGGCGTCGGCCCGACGCAGCACGGCCTGGATGTTCTGCTCGATGAAGTCGGGCTGCCCCTCCTCGACGAGCAGAACCGCGCGCTTGCCCTCGCAGAATCGGATGACCTCGTCGTCAATGACCGGATAGGTGACGTTCATAACGTAGAGCGGGATGTCGCTGTTGCCGTACGGGTCGGACAGGCCCAGCAGTTCGAGGGCACGATTCACGTTGTTGAACAGGCCGCCCTGGAGGATGATCCCGAAGTCCTTGTCCTTCTCGGCCACGAACTCATTGAGGCTGTTGTCCTTGATGTACTGAACCGCGGCAGGCCAGCGCTTGTTGACCTTCTCCTGCTCGTGCAGAAAGCTCGCCGGGGGGAGCACAACGCGACTGAGATCGTGCTTGGGGTGCTCGAGGGCCTCGGCGATCGTGAAATCGGGCCGCCGGTTGTCCTTTGTGGTGAACGCTCCGTGCAGGTGGCAGGACCGCAGGCGCAGTTCGAGGATGACCGGGGTGTTGCTGATCTCGGAGAGCTCGAAGCCTTTTTCGACCATGTCAACGATCGCGGTGAGATTCGGGCGAGGGTCCAGAAGCCACATCTGCGACTTCATGGCGAAGGCATGGGTTCGCTCCTGCATGATGCTCGCGCCCTCGCCGTAGTCCTCGCCGATGATGACGAGCGCGCCCCCGAGGACGCCCCCGGATGAGAGGTTCGCGAGGGCATCGGACGCGACGTTGAACCCGACGGTGGACTTGAAGGTGATGGCGCCGCGCAGCGGGTAGTGGACGGACGCTGCGAGCGACGCGGCAGCCGTGGCCTCGGAGGCACTGTTCTCGAAGTAGATCCCGAGCTCGTCGAGAATGTCCTGGGCGTCGCCGAGCACGTCCATCAGGTGGGAGATTGGCGCTCCCTGGTAACCGCCGACGTAGGCGACCCCCGACTGGAGGAGGGCCTTGGTCACGGCGAGGATGCCCTCTCCCCGAAACTCCTCCCCGGCACCGAGTCGCAGCTCCTGGACTTCTGCCGCAAACGAACGCTCAGCCATGATTTTCTGCTCCCTGGGTCGTGTCGCGTGACGGGTCCAGCATCGTGCATCGTGAGTCGTGCGGACAAGCGCTTGGCTCCGTGGGGTGGATCACTGTGGGTCGAGGCCGGCGAGGATCGCGGCGGTGACCTGCTCGGTGTCGGCGGTGCCGCCGAGGTCCGCGGTGCGGGTCGCGGGCTCGCGCAATGATGCCGTGACCGCGTCGAGGATGCCGGCGGCGATGTCGGCATGCCCGAGGTGGTCGAGCATCATCGCCCCTGACCAGATTGCTGCGACCGGGTTAGCGATGCCTCGCCCGGAGATGTCCGGCGCCGACCCGTGGACCGGTTCGAACATCGACGGGAAGAGCCGCTCGGGATTGAGGTTCGCTGACGCGGCGACGCCGAGGCTGCCAACGGTCGCCGCCGCGAGGTCGGAGAGGATGTCGCCGAAGAGATTGGACGCCACGACGACATCGAACTCGTGCGGACGCTGCACCATCTCGGCGGCGAGCGCGTCGATGAGCACCTTGCGCAGCGAGACAGCCGGGTATTCGGTCGAGATCTCGGCCACGACCTCGTCCCAGAACGGCATGGTGTGGATGATGCCGTTGGACTTGGTTGCCGAGGTGACGTGTCCGCGGCGTTCAGCCGCCCGGTCGAAGGCGTAGCGGGCGATGCGCTCGATACCGACCCTGGTGAAGATGTTCTCCTGGAGGGCAAACTCGCGAGGAGTGCCGCGCCCGTAGCGTCCGCCGATCTCCGAGTACTCGCCCTCGGTGTTCTCGCGCACGATCACCATGTCGACCCGAGCTCCCTCGGGCAGCCGCACGCGCGGCTCGACGCCCTCGAACTGGCGCACCGGGCGCAGGTTCACGTATTGATCGAAGGCCCGGCGGATCGGGATGAGCAGGCCCCACAGCGATTCGTGGTCTGGGACGTCGAGACGGCCGACGGCACCGAGGAAGACGGCCTCGTGCTGGCTCAGCCGCGCGATGCCGTCGGCTGGCATCATCGACCCGGTTCGCACGAAGTGGTCGCATCCCCAGTCGAGCCACGTCCAGTCGATTCGGATGCCGGCCATTGCTGTCGCGCGATCGAGCACGCGGGTGGCCGCAGGGAGTACCTCGTTACCGATGCCGTCGCCGGGGATCGCGGCGATGGTGAGCGTGTGGTCGGTCATGTGCGGTCGTCGCCTAGCCGAGATCCTGATGGCCGCCGTTCGCGTCCATCGCTTCCTCGGCTTGGAGATCAAGGGCGTTGATCATCGGGAAGTCATTGAAGGAAAACAGGCAGGCGTCGTTGTTCGCGTCATCGTTGATGTGCTCGTGCCACGCCCACGAGGGCACGCAGAAGATGTCGTGCTCCTTCCAGTCGAAGCGGCGTCCCGCCACGATGGAATGACCACAGCCCTTGGCGACGTGGTAGATCACCGAGCCGGTATGCCGATGGGCGAGGGTCGCCTGCGATGGCTGGAGCAGCTGCATGTGGGCGCCCATGGTCGGCATGACCGAGCCCCCGGTATGCGGGTTCACGTATTCCATGATCACGCCGTCGTAGGGGGTGCCGTCGCTCACCCTCGCGAGGTCGGCTAGCGCCTCGTAGGTGCGCGCCCACGGGTAGGCGAGCAGGGGGGGGTACCGCTTCGACCAGGACCGGCCGTCGGGCTTGAGGATTCCGCTGCCGTGCTCGAGCAGGGAGGTGTTCACGACCCTGCCGGGGATCTGGCGGAGATCGGGATGGACCTCGTAGAAGTTCGCGTCGAGGGCATTGACGAGGGGGATGTCCAGGCCGTCCTGCCAGATCACCTGAGTGGTGTCGGACTCGTTGCCGTGCTCATGCCAAGTGCCTTTGGGCGTGATGGCGAAGTCATTGGGACCGACCTTCAGGCGATCGCCGTTGACGATGGTCCAGGCGCCCTCGCCCTCGATGACGAATCGCAGGGCCGCCGCTGCGTGCCGGTGGGCCGTCATCGACTCGCCGGGGTTCATGATCTGCAGGCCGGTGTAGAGCAGGCCGACCGCGGCTGACACGTCGCGCCGCTCATCGTTGACGAGGAAGACGACCCGACGTCCGGCATCGTCGCCGGTGACGAGTCGGGAGGACTCGACCACGAGGGGACGAAGGTCTTCGTATCGCCAGTGCATCGGGATTGAGCGGGGTTGCGGATACCAGGGCTCAATCTCATTGGCGACGGTCCACAGGGCACCCGAGCCGAGTTTCGCGAGGCGCGCGTAGTACTCCTCGAGTTCGGGGGTCGAGTTCACCCGCGCTCGTCCGATGACGTCTTCGATCATGGTTCGGCTCCCTGAGCGTCCAGTCGGCATAGGCCAATTGTGTGGGTGAAACGCTACCGTGATCTTTGATCAAATGCTAGCCTTCGGTCGCATTGGACGGCACGAGTGCCGGACCAAGCTCGAGGCAAGGCAGGGAGGAGCAGGCGTGACCGACTACGGGCAGTTCAGGGCAGCGGCGGTCCAGGCGGCACCGGTGTTCCTCGATACGGAGGCTACCGTCGCCAAGGCGTGCGGGCTTATCGCCGAAGCAGCGGCAGGCGGTGCCCGGCTCATCGTCTTTCCCGAGGTGTTCATTCCCGGATACCCCTACTGGAACTGGACGATGACCCCGGTTCAGGGAAGTGCCTGGTTCGAGCGACTCTTCCGTGCGGCGATCAACGTGCCCGGCCCCGAGGTCGACGCCCTGTGCGCCGCTGCCCGGGCGGCCGGAGCCCAGGTGGTCATCGGCGTGAATGAGCGCGATCCGTTCTCGATGGGCACCCTCTACAACTCGCTCCTGTTCATCAGCGGCACCGGCGAGCTGCTCGGGGTGCACCGCAAACTCGTGCCCACGTGGGCGGAGAAGCTCACCTGGGCGGGGGGCGACGGCAGTTCCCTGCGGGTCTACGACACGAGCACCGGTCGCCTCGGGGGTCTGGCCTGCGGAGAGAACACCAACACGCTCGCGCGCTTCGCACTGCTCGCCCAGGGTGAGAATGTGCACTGCGCGACGTACATCGCCCTGCCCACGGCTCCGGCCGACTACGACATGGTGGAGGCGATCAAGGTCCGGGCGGCGGCCCATTCCTTCGAGGGCAAGGTGTTCACGGTCGTCGCCTGCTCGTCGATCACCCCCGAGATCGTCGACATCGTGGCACATGACGATGCGTCAAGGGCCATGCTCGAGCGAAAGCACTCGGCCTTCAGCGGCATCTTCGGCCCCGACGGCCGGCTGGTGAGCGAACCGCTCATCGACGTCGAGGGCATCGTCTACGCCGACATCGACCTCAACGCATGCATCCAGCCCAAGCAGATGCACGACATCATCGGCCACTACAACCGTTTCGACATCTTCCAGCTCCACGTGAACCGGGAGCCCCAGTCACGGGTGGTGTTCGCCGATCCGCCCGTCCTAGCACCACAGTCGTTCGCACCTGACCAGCTGACCCAGCCATAGTCCTCGTCCACCACCAAGGAGCAACGCCATGCGGTTTGTCACGTTCAGCACGACAGAGCAGGGCCCGTCGATGGTCGGGCTTGTGATCGACGGCGACACCGTCATCGACCTGCGTCGGGCACTCGAAGGCTCGGTCACCGTCCCCGAGCGGCTCATCGACTACATCGCCGCCGGTCCTGGCCTCCATGACTCCGTACGCGCGGCAGTGGCTGGTGCTGACGCGTGGTCGAGCGACCTAACCTACGCGCTGGCTGACGTCACCCTTCGCGCCCCGCTTCGTCCCGGCAAGATCGTCGGGGTCGGCCTGAACTACGTCGAGCATGTCGAAGAGTCGAGCCGCACCCTCGACACCGCGAAGGAGCTCCCGACCAGGCCGGTGCTCTTCAGCAAGCCCGGCACTGCGGTTGTCGGCCCGGGCGAGCCGATCCAGCACAACG
>WLND01000164.1 GCA_009726075.1 Actinomycetota bacterium | reverse complement strand
TTCATGCCCCGTCGCTCGCAGCGTCAACCCTGGCGTCGATGCCAGAAGGCGTCATCGGCCCATCTGCGCTCCAGGCCGTAGTAGTACGACTGGAGGGCGGCATGCTCCGAGCGAAGCAGGTGGATATCGCGCTCGAGCGCCTGCATTGCAGTCTCGTCGTCGAGGGCGCGGCCCGCTCGTGCGCCCATGAGGACAGCGCTCATAAGTCCCTGCGACGAGAGGGGATCCCAGGATGCGGCGGCATCGCCGATCGCACACCAACGGTCCCCCGACATCGGATGGAGCACCGACGTGTCGGCGCGATGCACAGCGGGTTCGCCATCACCCGTGATCGTCCCAACCGCGTCGCTCACATGGCTCGTCCGCGCGAGCGCGCTGTGCCATCGCGCCGACCGATCCCCTGTCGGAGCGAGCAGGTCTGCGTCGGTGAGCATGGCAACCACCCGGCGGTTACCCGGCAGGGGTGTCGAGTACCACCACCCCTCCGGCACCGCTTCGATGATGGTGCCAGCCACGGGGTCGCCTCGATCCTCGGTGACGAGCACCTGGGCCACGAGCCGATCCGACCGCTCTCGCCGGGCTCCGATGCGGACGCCCACCGACGACGACCGTCCGGTCGCATCGATGAGCCAGCGACTGCGAACCCGCCCGCCGTCCTGCATCGTGCTCGTCCACTCGGCACCTGAGGACGACATGGCCGCGAAGCGCCCTGGGATCACTGTCGCGCCACGGGACCGCGCATGGTCGCGGCACTGCGCATCGAACCGCGCGCGATCCAAGACGAGGCCGTCGCCGAGCGGCGTCGTGATGAAATCGGTCGTGCCAAGCTCGCCCGATCCCCATGAGCTGCGCACGCCATAGGCACTGCGGTGGCCTTCGACGACGTCGTCGCCGAACACCGATCGCATGAGGTCGATCCCGCCCGGGGGAAGGCTCTCCCCGGCCCAGGATCCGTGGCGGCGACCGTCGTCAACGAGCAGTACCGTCAGCCCCCTACCCGTCAGCACCGAGGCGCAGGCGGACCCGGCAGGGCCCGCGCCGACGATCACGACATCCGAGTCCATCACGGGTTGAAGACGACGCCGCCCGGATTCGTCATGCCCGTTGCGAAGACGGAGACCGTGCCGGTGTCGCCCGCGAGGGCGATGCGGTCGATCCGATTGGCGGTCGCATTCGCGCTGCTCACGTACAACGCGCCTAGGCCGTCGTGGGCGATGCCGAACGGCCCATCGAGGGAAACTCCTTGGAGACCAAAGGGAAGTTGCCGTCCATCCTGATCAACGCGGCGAATGCTATTGATCCCCCGCTCCACGATGAAGAGCGAGCCATCTGCATCCCAGGCCATGTTCTTCGGTCGCGCAAGCCCGGTGATCCACCGCGAATCGAGCATGACGCGCAGCAGCGGGTCGTAGCGGGCGATGGTGCCGTCGAGATTGTTCGAGATCAGCAGGGCTCCATCGGGCGCGAGGGCGAGCGCATGCGGTTGGTTCGCGCCGGTCGCGGCTGTGAGCAGGATTCGCACCCGGCCGCCGGTGTCGATGGAGGCCACCCAGCCACCTCCGCCGATCCCGCATGCGTAGATCACGCCGCTCGGGTCGACCGCCACGCCCAGGGGCTGCTCCGGCACGGTCGCCACGGTCTCGACCGAGCCGTCGCGGGCGACCCGAACGATGGCGGAACCATCCATGGCCGCAACGATGAGGCGGCCCAGCGGGTCGCGCGCAATCCCCTCAGGTCGAGCGATCGCGCCTGGAGTGCCGAGCAGCCCGGTGGCGCCCTGCGCATCGACGGTGCGCAGGGCGCTGTCGTCGGAGTTCGCAACGACAAGCGGGAACAGCGACATCTGTGGCCGAATCGACCATGCTGGCGACTCCTGAGCCGAGCCGGCCGGGAATCCGACGCGCGACTCCACCAGCATCGTCGCGGGGAACGAGCCGTCCCGAGGTCCGGGCGCCTTGCGCACGACTCCGAGCTTGAACCACTCGTCGACCATCATGGAAAGCGTCGTGAGCCGGTTCGGCGAGGCAATGAAGCGTTCCCACTCGTGTCGGGTGCGGAAGGCCGCACGTCGATCATCGAGGGTGCGGGTGGTGTCCATCACGACGAGGTAATCGTCCTCGGTGAGCACTGAATTGGGGATTCGTGCTGGCCAGAAGCCGGGGAGCACCGGAGAAATCGGCTTCTGATAGCCGAATCGGCAGCTCGCTGAATCGGCCTGCCAGGGGACCCCCATCCACTTCACGAGATCGCCAGGGCCAATCGAGGCGAGCGGCCCGGTTCGGGAGGTTGCGACCGCCGGAGTGAGCACGGGGCCGTACGTTCTCAGGTCGGGGACGATCGCGGGCGCCGCCAACCGCAGGTCATCGGTCCAGATCCAGTCGGTGCGTGCGATCCAGGGGAACTCCACGCCCGGGTGGAAGGCTCCTCCCAGGCAGCCGTCGAGCGCCGCGCGGTCGAGAGCCTTCGGACGCTCGCGCAACGACAGTCCTTCGACCGAGGTGATCGGGCCCGGGTCACGGGCCACCGTGAAGTCTCCCTTCGACCATGCGCGCAGGTGGGCATACTGCACCGGTGACACCGCCAGCCACTGGCGCGGATCGCTCGGCGGGCTCGTCCCGACCGCCACCTTGTCCCCGTAGAGATCGGGCTCAAGCCCGGGCTGCAACGATGCGTAGGAGGGATCGCGGAACATCGCGAGGATCCTGCGCCGAAGCTCGTCGTTTGACCTCGACGCATCGGTCAGCCGGGCCTGCCATTCGGGACTCGTCCAGTCCTTGAGCGATCCGAAGCCATTCGTCGTGAGGTACCCCGCGTTCACCCACTGCATATCGGTGATGCGGCTGAAGATGGGCGCGATATCCCGGTGGTACTCGGTCCTCGGCCGCTTGCGCCGGCCCGCGAGGACGAGGGATGAGAATGCAGTGTCGTAGAGGGTGACAAGCCCGGACGCCATGCCCGGGCCGAAATTGGGGCTCCCGCACAGGACCCAGCCCGGATCTGCCTCGAGGACGCGGTTGCCAATGCGAACCGTCGCCTGCACCGGGCCATCGCTCGTGGTGTCGGTCCAGCCATCGTTGTCGGCGAACCCTTCGAGGGGTGGTGCGGACGGCCCCTTGACCGCCGACCCGTTGCCGGGCATGACGATGAGGCGACCGTTCTCGTCGGTCAGGATCTCGCCGAGCATGACGGGGCTGCCGAGAAAGGTTCCACCGCCGAGCGCCGACGGCGCGGACGCGGCGCCCGAGGCGCGGGCCCACTCGGACAGGACTGCCAGGGATGCCCGGTCGGCAACTTCAGGGTTGCGAAGGGGCATGGGATCGGCGGTCTGGAGGTCGAGCGGTTCGTCGGCTCCGTACCAGGCTGCCTTCGCGTTGCCGAGGCGCACGCGCCAGGTGACGCTCGCCTCCGCAGCGGTGATCTCCGCCACGACCTGCCCGTCGCGGTCGTAGCCGAAGATGCGGAAGCGAGCCGCCTGACGGGCCATCGCCCCTTCGGCATCCTTGAACGGGCCGAGGGGCGTGGTGCCCGGGACCTCAGGTGCCAGGAAGAAGGCATCGGGGCTGTTTCCGACCCTGGCGACACCGAGTGCCGGGTGGACGGCAACCCGCACCACCCGGTCGAGCTGCCCGCCACGCTCACTCGCGCTCGCGACACCTGTCGTCGATGCGAGCGCGGCGGCACCGGCTGCAGCCTGGATGAATGCTCGACGAGACAGGAGGGGGGTCATGTCCGAATGCTGCCACAGCGAACGAGCACCAAAACCCGGCATTCTTCGATCGAACGTGCCAGCGCCAAGAATCGTCTCATCGCCTTCGCGCGCGCGACCCAGGGCGGCGATGGGTGAGCGCCGTGGCATAGGCGAGGGCCTGGTACACATCAGCATTCGGGTAGCCGGAGATCCTCTCGGCCTTGTACTTGGCGTCAATCACGGCGAGCGGCCCATTGGCAGAACTGAGCCAGACGATGTCCGGCCTCATGGGCACCTGATCATCGTCGTCCAGAAATCCCGGGAACTGGCCGCGAACAGTCGTCGTCGGATCTAGGGCGAGAAGCGCCGCACGGAGGGCTTGGGTGAGAAACCCCTCGAAGATCAACGGCATGTTGAGGACGAAGCCGTCGATGCGGACGTCGCCGCCGCGATGCTCGAACGACGAGGCGGCGAGTACCAACTCTGCCAAGCGAAGAGCCGACTGGTACCGCAGGTTCAGCCGTGAGGGTCGCCACGATGGCAACGGTGCCCCAGTCATCAGCCGAGTCACCTCTGCAAGGCGGTGCGTCACCGCAGTGAGCCGGCGTGAGACGACGACGGGTACCAGCGGGTTGCGCAGTAGGCGTTCCCCCGCGGCCAGGAGGATCTAGTTCTCCGCCGTGTCAATCGTGAAGTCGTCGTATGACACCTCGAGCGGGAACCACATGCCAGGCCTGCGCTTGAGCTGCTCGCCGATCCTGATGCGCCCGCGGACAACCGGCAGCGACTCCTCGGCGAGCCGGTAGCCCTGGATGAGCCCCGGCCGTAGTGCCCGGGAAACTGCCCGAGGATCTCCTCGAACTTCGCCTCTCGCTGGCTATAGCCCAGAGTGCTGTACCCGGAGTCGACGGCCGCCTTGATGTCTTCATCACTGGCATCAGGCGGCAGCATTGGAAGCATGCTTGCCGGCAGCGACATGAACCCTTCGTCGATCCATTCCGGGACGATTGAGGTGCCCTTGACCGACGTGCCCCGTACCAGCCAGGCCCGCTGACCTCCCTTGACCTCGGTCAGGATCCCCGCGAGTTCCCCAAGGGGCAGATGACGGTCCTCGGGTAATGGCCCGTCGAGATCGAACCCGTCATCGAGCAGGAGTCTGCGCTGCTCGTCGGTGCGGTCTTCGTCGCCGTAGCGCTCGGCGGACAGCAGGCCACCCTTGAGTGCGACGCGGTGCCAGCCCGGTGGGCATTCCTTCCAGAGGTGGACGCCAAGCGACTGAAATGAGCCGCCTACCGTCTCAGCAACGTCCGTGAAGGTGAACCAGCGAGCGGCCGGGATCCGTGCGATGACGGAGTCTGCGAGTTCCCAGTTCTCGCGGCTCGCC
>WLND01000163.1 GCA_009726075.1 Actinomycetota bacterium | reverse complement strand
TCCTCGACGCTGCGCCTATTGGTCCCCATGACCGCAGGATAAACCTCGGGTCGGTGTGATTACGCTCAGTGGGTGCCTGTCATCCATGATCACGACGTCCTCGACCAACTTGCGCCCGTGGCAGGCCTGCTCACCTCGCTCGGGAATCGCTTCCATGACGCCGGCTTCGCGATTGCCCTGGTCGGCGGCCCGGTCCGCGATGCGATGCTCGGCCGCCTCAACCGTGATTCGGACCTGGATTTCACCACCGATGCGCGTCCCGAGCAGATCCTCGCGCTCCTCGAAGGCTGGGCCGAGGCCATCTGGGACGTCGGCATTCGCTTCGGCACCGTCGGTGCCCGCGTCCATGGCCGCGAATGCGAGATCACGACCTATCGCAGCGAGCACTACGACCCGGATTCGCGCAAGCCCGCGGTCGAGTTCGGCGACAGCCTCGCGGGAGACCTCGGCAGGCGCGACTTCACCATCAATGCGATGGCGCTCGCGCTGCCTGCGCTCACGCTGATCGACCTGTTCGACGGACGCGACGACCTCGCCGCTGGGCTGATCCGCACGCCGGCATCACCTGAGCAGTCGTTCTCCGATGACCCGCTGCGCATGCTCAGGGCTGCGAGGTTCGCCGCCCAGCTCGGCTTCCACGTCGTGGCGGACGTCGTCATCGCAATGACCGATATGGCCGGCCGCCTCGAGATCGTGTCCGCCGAGCGGATTCGCGAGGAGTTCATGAAGACCCTCATGTCGGATGATCCGCGGGCGGGCCTCGAGCTCCTCGTCGGTACCGGACTTACCGAGTACGTCCTGCCGGAGTTGCCGATGCTGCAACTCGAGGCCGATGAGCATCACCACCACAAGGACGTCTATGAGCACACCCTCACCGTGCTCGAGCAGGCCATGGACCTCGAGACCGAGCATGAGCCTGTCAGCGGGCCCGACCCGGTGCTGCGGCTCGCTGCGCTCCTGCACGACATCGGAAAGCCCCGGACACGGCGGTTCGAAACGGACGGGCGAGTCTCGTTCCACCACCACGAGGTTGTCGGCGCGAGATTGACCCGCAAGCGGATGCAGGCGCTGAAGTTCTCGGGGGAGATGACCGACGACGTGTCGAAACTCGTCGAACTGCACCTTCGGTTCCACGGGTACGGCACCGGCGAGTGGTCCGACTCTGCGGTGCGTCGTTACGTCCGTGACGCTGGCGACCAACTCACCCGCCTGCACAAGTTGACCCGGGCGGACTCAACGACCCGCAACAAGCGCCGCGCCGCCGCACTGCAGCACGCGTACGACTCCCTCGAGGCACGCATCGCTGTGCTCGCCGAGGAGGAGGAACTCAATGCGCTCCGACCCGACCTCGATGGCGCCCAGATCATGAGCATCCTGGGGATTGCGCCGGGCCCCGTGGTTGGGGAGGCCTACCGATTCATGATGGAGGTTCGCCTGGACCGCGGCCCGCTGTCGGCCGACGAGGCGACCCAGGCCCTGCTGGACTGGTGGAGCAAGCGCGGCTGAACGCTGGCCAAAAAAACCTGGGCGGCGCCCCGAAACACTCGGTGCGCCGCCCAGGTCGGTTCGGCCAGTGGATGCGCCGCGTGATGCCGTGAGCTAGGCGACCGCTCCCGTGAGCGCACCGGGCTCATCGACGGCGTCGATGCGATCCGGACCGCTGAGGATCTCGATCAGCGTGAACAGCCCCGCGGTGAGCAGGGTGATCAGGATGACCCGGTCGACCTCCATTGCGGCTCCAGTTGTGAGCACGACCAGCATGACGATGGCAACGACCCAGCGGAGCACGGGGGCGTAAGCCCGAACCGACCGACGCAGGCCGCCCGGCAACCCGGACCCGAGGCTGTGCAGCCCGCGCCCGAGGGCTGTCCGCATCTTGGTCGCGGGCCTCGACACCCCCGAGAACCAGCCGGCCAGGCCAATGAAGATACCGAGCATGACAACGGCGACAAGGCCGCCGAGCAGGTAGTTGAAGAAGGTGTTCCAGAAGACCGTCGATGCAGGCGCGAAGACCGTGTCCTTGAGTTGATCGATGAAGACGGTTTCGCCGACGTTCATCAGGATCCGCGAGGCACCGGCGAGGCCGACCATGGCGATACCGACGGCGAGCACGGTCCGCGACCTGTTGCGCGCCAAGGCGACCGAGAGGCCGAAGAGGAGGGCAAGGAGTAGCGGGAACCACTGGAGGATCGGCGAGGACAACTCGTAGATGAACTGGATCTGTCCGATGGCAGCCGACTGCGCCAGCACGATCTGCGAGTCGCTTTGAGGGATGGTGATCTTTGAGGCGAGATCGACCCCGTTGGCAACGAGGGCACCCTGAGCCGCGGTGAGCATTGAGGAGATGTCGAGAACGAGGGTGTCGCCCTGCACCTGGATGGGGCCGTTTGGCTTGCCCTCAAGGAGCGCGACGAGGCTGCGCTGGGCCACCTCGTTCGTGGTGATCCAGATCTTGCGGAAGGCACTCGATGCCACGAACGTGTGGACGAGCTCCTTGATCAGGTTGTTCACCCCGGCAGCGATAGGCGCGGTGAGCGCACTTGTCACCGTGGGGTTGTCGATCAGCCCGCCGATGAGACCGCTTGCCAGGGAGGTCACGTCGACCTGCTTGATGATCGCGTCCGAGACCGCGGTCGAGATCGCCTCCTGCACCTCGGGGCTGTCGACCAGCGGGCCGACGGTGTCGAGGTACTGGGTGGCATCGACGACAGTGCGGTGGCCCCAGTGCCCGACGAGGGCTACGGGGGTGATGACCGCCGCAATGATGAAAATAAGGAGAGAGGCGATCGCTCGCACTCCCCAGCGTCTGCCGTTCGACATGCATGCTCCCCGGTCGTCAACTAGTTGGTCTGCGGCGTGAGCCTACGGCTTGACGTCCACCGATACCAGAGAGCCGTGCCGAGGAGGACTGCCGAAAGGCTCGCGATGAGCACTGGAGCCTGACCTGACGGCGGGGATCCGAACGCCATGAGCGAGATGCCTGCGACGAGGCAGACATTGAGAACCATGTCGAAGAGCGCGAAAATCCGCCCGAGGTGGTCGTCCGGCACATGGCGCTGCACGAGGGTATCGGCGCACACCTTGACGCCCTGCCCGGTGAAGCCGACCGAGGCGGCGCCGAGCAGGAGTGCGGGGAACGACGGGACCATCGCGCCGGCGAACACGAGGGGGATGCCGATCACGCCGCCCTGGACGAGCACGAGGCATGACCACGTGACCGACCCGAGCTTCCGCGTTGCGGCCGGGGTCATGAGAGCGGCGAGCAGGGCCCCGGTCGCGGCGAACCCGGTGATGACCGCGAATTCGTTGAGGGCGGCGTCTGCTCCGTCCGCATTATTGAAGGTATTTCGGACGAGGAGGAGCGCACCGACGGTGAGGGCGCCGAAGACGATGCGATGGGCACCGGCGACGGCGATGGCGCGGCCCGCGATCGGCTCGTGCTTGAGGCCGCGGACTCCGTCGGCCATGCCGCGCAGGACGCCCGCGATTGTGTCGGCGGGCTTCTCGCCGCTCGGGCCGAGTTTGCCGACGGCGATTCGGCCGGCCAGCAGCCCGGCTACGACGAACCCTGCGGCAGCGAGGATGAGAATGAGCTCGCTTCCGTGGTCACCCCCACCGACGGCGGTGCGGAGCGCGACTCCGGCTCCGGCGCCGACCGCCGCGGCAACGGTGCCCGAGGTAGGGGTCAATGCATTCGCGGTGATGAGGTCGCGACCCTGAACGACGTGGGGCAGCGATGCTGAGAGCCCGGCGAGGACGAATCGGCCGATGCCGAGCACTGTCAGGACGCACACCCCGAGCCAGAGGCCGTCGTTTCCTGCGACGACAAGGAAGACGATGGGGAGGGTTGCGAGGCCCTTGATCAGATTGGCCCGGACGAGCACGCGCTGCCGCCGCCAGCGGTCGAGGAAGACCCCGGCGAACGGCCCGATGAATGAGTAGGGCAGGAGAAGGATGGCGAATGCAGCGGCGACCTTGAAGGCGTCGGGTTGGCGCTCGGGTGAGAACAGGACGAATGTCGCGAGCGCTGCCTGGAGCAGCCCGTCGGAGAACTGGCCGACCAGACGGACGGCGAAGAGCTTGCGAAAATCGCGGGTGGCGAGTACTTCCCTGAGTGCTGAGAGTCTCGCCACCCGCGTGACGCTATCAGCGCTCGACGGCGCCAGAGATGAAGTCCTCGACGGCCTGCTTGGCCTCGCTGTCGCTGTACTGCACCGGAGGGGACTTCATGAAGTAGCTGGAGGCGGAGAGGATCGGGCCGCCGATGCCACGATCCATGGCGATCTTCGCCGCCCGGACCGCGTCGATGATGACTCCGGCGCTGTTCGGCGAATCCCACACCTCGAGCTTGTACTCCAGGCTCAGGGGCACGTCGCCGAAGGCCCGACCCTCGAGGCGGACGAAGGCCCACTTGCGATCGTCAAGCCAGGCGATGTAGTCGGACGGCCCGATGTGGACGTTGCGGGCACCGAGGTCGTGCGACACCTGAGAGGTGACCGACTGGGTCTTGGAGATCTTCTTGGACTCCAGGCGATCACGCTCGAGCATGTTCTTGAAGTCCATGTTGCCACCGACGTTCAACTGGTACGTCCGGTCGAGGATCACGCCGCGGTCCTCGAACAACTTCGCCATGACGCGGTGGGTGATGGTGGCGCCCACCTGGCTCTTGATGTCGTCGCCGACGATCGGCAGGCCGGCGTCCTCGAACTTCTTGGCCCACTCGGGGGTGCCGGCGATGAAGACCGGGAGTGCGTTCACGAAGCCGCAGCCGGCGTCGATGGCGCACTGGGCATAGAACTTCGCGGCGGCATCGGAGCCGACCGGCAGGTAGCAGACCACGACGTCGGCCTTCGCGGCCTTGAGCGCTGCGACGACATCGACGGCCTCGGCATCAGACTCGGTGATCGTCTCGCGGTAGTACTTGCCAAGCCCGTCGAGCGTGTGGCCGCGCTGCACGGTCACGCCGGTGCGGGGGACGTCGCAGATCTTGATCGTGTTGTTCTCAGACGCGCCGATGGCGTCCGCGAGGTCGAGGCCGACCTTCTTCATGTCAACGTCGAACGCGGCGACGAACTCGACGTCGCGCACGTGGTA
>WLND01000162.1 GCA_009726075.1 Actinomycetota bacterium | reverse complement strand
GAAGAAAGAGTGGATCAAGGGGCACTTGAGACTGATGCTCAGTAAGCAGATCCTCAGCGACAAGAAGTGGTCGGCCGAGCAGATTCAAAGCAGGTCGTCTTCGATGGCCGAGCTTGCACTCGACATTTGGCCGCGTCCATAGGGCTTGTCCGACTGGGCGGTCACCCCTCCCTGCCCGGTCAGGGGCGGGCGGTCCGGGGGCTCAGATCTCTCCCCCTTCACGGGAGTTTTCGTGGCCCGCCTTGTCAGTGCGCGCCCAGCGCCCCCACCGGAGCGGCCTGATCGGTGTCTGGTGCTGACCCACTTCGCGCAGTTTCGGGGGAGTCCGTCTGACCGAATGGAGCGGGAGTTCTGACCGCGACCGCGAATCGACCCCGGTGCCGCAGAGTGGAGGAACGAGGGTCGTTCTGGTGAGTTACCCCGAGGGAAGCCCGTGCAGCAAAATGCGATCCGAGCACCTGCGTAAATAGCCAAACGGGCCGGAGCGGTGTGGGCGATTTCAGTTGCCCGAGCCGGACCGCTGCGAGCGCCCGCAGGGCTCAGGCCGCACGGTTGTGCCGCCGGATTAGAACCTGCGCGGGGGAATGCTCAGCCGCTCGCTCCGAGCGTCGCGAGATTTGGGGCAGCGCAACCCATCACCGAGTTCCGTTCGTCTGAAGGGACGGGTCGTTGGGCTACGAACTTCAAGGCGAAGACGTTGGTTCGCCTTTGGGAGCGACAGGTTTCGGCGGCGCGACTCGGCAGACAACGATGCAGGCTTGGCAAACACTGGTGCACGAACGGCTGGGGCGACCCAAAACGGCCCATTCCACGAGGGAAAGTGCGCCCGGAGGGACTCGAACCCCCAACCGACCGGGTAGAAACCGGTTGCTCTATCCATTGAGCTACGGGCGCTTGCTGCGTATTCTTCCGAACTTGCTTTCGGCTGGCGCGAGCCGGGTTCGAAGTCTTCGACTACTGCTGCTTCACGGCTTCGGCTGCGGCAAGGCCGGCTGCCACCTCGATGACCGCGAGGTCGTCGTCGGTATGGGCCGCGGAGACAAACCATGCCTCGTAGGCCGATGGCGGCAGCCACACTCCGTTGTCGAGCATGGAGTGGAAGAAGGCCGCGAAGACCTTGGTGTTCTGGGTCTTGGCATCGTCATAGGTGCGCACGGGCCGGTCGGTGAAGAAGAAGCTGAACAGGTTGCCCGCAGACTGGGTCTGGTGCACGACCCCGTGGCGGTTAAGTGCCGCACTGACGATTGACGCAACGCTCGCGGCGGTGGCATCGAGGTGGTCGTAGACCTCGGGCGTGCAGTGGCGCAGCGTGATGAGGCCGGCGGTGGTCGCCGTGGGGTTGCCGCTCAGGGTGCCGGCCTGGTAGACCGGTCCCGCGGGGGCGAGCATGTCCATGATCCCGGCGCTGCCGGCCACGGCGGCTAGTGGCATGCCGCCGCCGATGACCTTGCCGTAGGTGAACAGGTCTGGCTGCCAGCCCTCGGCACTGCCCTCGGCACCCCACCAGCCGTCGTCCTTGACCCGAAAGCCTGTCATGACCTCGTCGAAGATGAACAGCGCGCCATTGGCCTTCGTGAGGTCGCGGATGCGCTGGTTGAAGCCGGGGGGCGGCGGCACCACGCCCATGTTGGCGGGGATGGCCTCGGTGATGACTGCGGCGATCTCATTGCCGCGCAGGGCAAACAGGGCTTCGAGGGCCTCAGTGTTGCCGTAGGGCAGCACGACGGTGTCGCCTGCGACGCCCGGCGTGACCCCGGGGGAGTCGGGCAGGCCGAGGGTCGCGACTCCCGAGCCCGCGGCGACGAGCAGCGAGTCGGCATGGCCGTGGTAGCAGCCGGCGAACTTCACGATGACATTGCGGCTCGTGCTGGCACGGGCCAGCCGCAGGGCGGTCATGACCGCCTCGGTGCCGGAGTTCGTGAACCGCACGCGGTCGACAGGAGCGATGCGTCGGACGATCTCCTCGGCAAGTTCGACCTCGGGAGGGCAGGGGGCTCCGAAGGAGAAGGACCCCTGGATAGTGGCGGTGACGGCTTCAACCACATCCGGGTGGGCGTGGCCGAGGATCATCGGGCCCCAGGAGCCGACGAGATCGACGTAGTCGCGTCCGTCCGTATCCGTGATCCTCGAGCCCCTCGCATGCGCCACGTACCTCGGCGTGCCGCCCACCGAGCGAAACGCGCGAACGGGTGAGCTCACCCCGCCGGGGATGACCTGCTGAGCGCGCTCGAACCATGCTGCTGAATCGGTCATTGCTTCCTCGTCCACCATGTTGTCGCCGGACCCGTTCGGGTCAGCGGGCCAGCTTGAGGGCGACCTCGGTCGCCCAGTAGGTCGCGATGATGCCGGCGCCTGCTCGCTTGACGCTCGTGAGAACCTCAAGGATCGCGCGGTCGCGGTCGATCATGCCCGCGGCAGCGGCGGCCTCGATCATCGATGACTCGCCGGAGACCACGTAGGCGGCGAGCGGCACGTCGATCTCGTCGCTCACCCGGGCGATGATGTCGAGGTATGGCAGTGACGGCTTCACCATGACGATGTCGGCACCCTCGGCGATATCGAGGCGAACCTCGCGCAGCGCCTCGAGGGCATTGGCCGGATCCTGCTGGTAGGTCTTGCGGTCGCCCTGCAACTGGCTTTCAACCGCCTCGCGGAAGGGCCCGTACATCGCCGACGCGTACTTGGCCGCGTAGGCAAGGAGCGCGGTGTCGGTGAGGCCCTGGGCGTCCAGCGCATCGCGCACCGCCCCGACCTGGCCGTCCATCATGCCGCTGAGCCCGAGCAGGTCTGAGCCGGCATGGGCGAGCACGACCGCCATCTGCTGGTACACCGCGAGGGTGGCGTCGTTGTCGACGCTGCCGTCGGCGGCGAGCACGCCGCAGTGGCCGTGCGAGGTGAACTCATCGAGGCATAGGTCGGCGATCACGGGCAGGTCGTCGCCGGTCGCCTCCTTCACCCAGCGCACCGACTGCGCGAGGATGCTGTCGTCGGCGATGGCGACATCGCCGCAGGCATCTCGCACCGCGGGCACGCCGAAGATCATGAGGGATCCGACGCCCGCGGCCGCAGCGTCGGTCGCGGCCTGCTTGAGCGAGTACTCGGTGTGCTGCACGACCCCCGGCATCGAGACGATGGGGATCGGCTGGGTCGCTCCCTCGCGGACGAAGACCGGAAGGATGAAGTCGGACGGTGACAAGCGGGTCTCTTGCACCATGCGGCGGATGGCTGCGGTGCGGCGCAGGCGTCGTGGGCGTTCGCGAATATCCATGATGAGCCTGACCCTAAACCGTTCGCTCAGCCGCCGACGATGATGGGGAGATCAGCCCGGGCATTCGGGCAGCAGGCGCCGGAGCACAGGTTGGCCCAGTTCGGCTCGTGCACCAGGGCCGCCCCGCCGGTGGCCTCCTCGACCAGGTCGACGAGGGATCCGACGAAGGCGGGTTCGACTCCGGGGGTCGAGACGCGCGCGAAGGCCATGCCGAGTTCGGTGGCCGTCTCCTGGGCCTCGTTGTCGAGATCCCAGATCACCTCGACGTGGTCGCTGACGAAGCCGATGGGGACGACGACCGCGGCCTCGGTGCCGTTCGCTGCCGCCTCGCGCAGGGCATCGCTGATGTCCGGCCCGAGCCACGGGATATGCGGCGGCCCGCTGCGCGATTGGTAGACAAGTGACCAGTCGGGGGCGTCCATCCCTGAAATCGTTGCGGCGCCTGCAATTGCACGCCCAGCAGCATCGAGATGCTGTCGCTCGTAGAGGCCGGGACCGCCCGCGACCCGAGAGGCCTCGGGGCCGGACGTCTCGTCCATCGAGGTGGGGATCGAGTGGGTCGTGAAGAACACGTGGGTTGAGTCGGGCGGGAACCCCTCGGCATCGAAGGCAAGCAGGGCCTTGGCGATGCCCTCGGCAAACGGTTCGACGAAACCGGGACGGTCGAAGTACGGACGGGCCTTGACGATCTCGAGCGCGCCCTCGAGTCCTGCCTCGGCCAGCGCCGCGGCGAGGTTCTCGCGGTACTGGCGGCATCCCGAATACGAGGAGTAGGCGCTCGTCGCGATTGCCAGAACCCGGTGATGGCCATCGGCGGCGATCTCGCGCAGCGCATCGGCGAAGAAGGGTGCTGAGTTGCGGTTGCCCCAGTAGATCGGCAGATCGATGCCGCGGACGCCGAATTCGGCCCGCAGGTGCTCGATGAGCAACCGGTTCTGCGCATTGATCGGGCTGACCCCGCCGAGGGCCAGGTAGTGGTGCGAGACCTCCTCGAGGCGCTCGCGCGGCACGCCGCGTCCGGCGGTCACGCGCTCGAGGAACGGCATCACCTCATCGGGCCCCTCGGGTCCGCCGAAGGAGGCGAGGAGGACGGCGTCGATGGTCAACGCAGGACGTCGATCGCTGCAGCGGCGTCGATCAGGCGCCCGGTAAAGAATGGGACCTCTTCGCGGACGTGACGGCGGGCGGTCGACGACCGCAGGGTCCGCATCATGTCGACGATCTCGTGCAGTTCGTCGGATTCGAGGGCCAGGAGCCACTCGTAGTCGCCAAGGGCGAATGCTGCCACGGTGTTCGACAGGATCCCGGTGAAGTCGCGACCCATCATGCCGTGCTCGACGAGCATCGCCCGGCGCTCGTCATCGGGCAGCAGGTACCACTCGTAGGACCGCACGAATGGGTACACGCTCACCCACTCCTTGGGCGCCGCGCCGGACATGAACGCCGGCACGTGGCCCTTGTTGAACTCGGCCGGACGATGAATGCCCATGCCCGACCACGTCATCTCCAGGCTCGCGCCGACGCTGGTTCGGCGCAGATCGCGCAGGCCCGCCTGCACGGCCTCGGCGGTGGGCGCGTGCATCCACACCATGAGGTCGGCGTCGGCCCGCAGGCCAGAGACGTCGTACAGGCCGCGGATGTCGACCTCGCGCTCGGCGAGGGTGGCGGTCAGGGCCTCGAGCTCGGCTGCCGAGTCGGCGCCGGGGGCCACGCCGGTGCGGCGGTAGACGCTCCAGCAGGTGTAGCGGATGGTGTCATTGATCTCGCGGGCGGTGGGATGCGGACGCTCAGTGGTGGACACGGGGCCAGTTTGCCACGGTCGGTCCCGACAGCT
>WLND01000161.1 GCA_009726075.1 Actinomycetota bacterium | reverse complement strand
CTCGCGTCGCCGCGATCTTGCCGGTCATGTGGTAGTCGCGGGCGAAGGAGGTCGACATGAGGTTCTCGCCGCGGTCCTCCATCCACTTCACCGGCTTGCCGGTCACGATCGAGCCGAGGATCGACAGGACGTAGCCGGGGTAGACGCCGACCTTGTTGCCGAAGCCGCCGCCGACGTCCGGCGAGATGACCCGGATCTTCTGCTCAGGGAGGCCGGCGACCATCGCGTAGACCGTGCGGTGGGCGTGCGGTGCCTGACTGGTCGTGTACAGCGTGAGCTGGCCGCTGACCTTGTCCATGTGCGCCACCGAGCCGCAGGTCTCCATCGGGGCCGGGTGCACGCGCGGGTACATGACGTCCTGCGTCACGACGACGCAGTTGGGGTCTGCCTCGGCCCGGGCGATGGCGTCGTTGGTCGCGATCGCATTTCCGGACTCCCAGGTCTTGTGACCGTGGACGTCCGTAATGCTGTTATCGGTCTGGCCCTTGTCGTCGCGGATGACCGGCGCACCGGGATCCATGGCGCGCTTGGCATCCATGACCGGCTCGAGCGGCTCGTAGTCGACGTCGATGAGCTCGACGGCGTCCTTGGCGATGTAGCGCGACTCGGCGATGACGTAGGCGACCTCCTGGCCCTGGAACCGCACCTTGTCGGTGGCGAGCACCGCCTGGGTGTCGTACGACAGGGTCGGCATCCACGCGAAGTTGTCACCGAGGAGCGACGGACGGGGGATGCCCTCGAGATCCTTGCCGGTGAGCACCGCGACGACGCCGGGCAGCGCGAGGGCTGCTGAGGTGTCGATGGACTTGATGCGAGCGTGGGCCCACGGGCTGCGCAGGATTGCGCTGTGGAGCATGCCGGGCAGGTTCACGTCATCGACGTAGTTGCCCTGGCCTCGGACGAAGCGCTGATCTTCGACGCGCTTCATGCTGCCGAAGCCGATCGGGTTGCCTGCCGCGCTCAGCGGCACATCTTGGACGGCGGTCATGCGGACACCTCATTCTCTGCGGGGTGATCGGCGGCCCAGTGGATGGAGTCGACGATGTTCTTGTAGCCGGTGCAGCGGCAGAGCTGACCGGAGATGCCCTCGCGAATGTCCTCATCGCTGGGCTTGGGGTTGTTGTCGAGCAGCCAGCGTCCGGTCATCAGCATGCCGGGGGTGCAGAAGCCGCACTGCAACCCGTGGCACTCGATGAAGCCCTGCTGGATCGGGTCGAGCTTGCCGTCCTTCTCGAGGCCCTCGACGGTGGTGATGTCGTGACCGGCAGCCGAGGCCGCGAGCATCGTGCAGCTCTTGACCGGGGTGCCGTCGACCCAGAGCACGCAGGCTCCGCAGTTCGAGGTGTCGCAGCCCCAGTGGGTGCCGCGAAGGCCGGCGTTCTCGCGGATGAAGTGGACGAGGAGGGTGCGCGGTTCGACATCGTGCGTCACCTCCGCGCCGTTGATGTTCATGCTGATTTCCACGTCAGGCTCCCTTAGCCGCTGCAGCCGCACGGGTCAGTGCGCGCTTGGTGAGTTCCATTGCCAGATGCTTCTTGTAGTCGACCGGGCCACGCTGATCGGACGACGGATCGCACGAATCGGCGGCCATTTGGGCGGCGGCGGCGATGTTCTCCGCAGTCGGCTCCTTGCCGACGAGGAAGGCCTCGGCGTCGACTGCGGTGAAGTGCACCGCATTCACGGCGCTGATGCCGATGCCGACCGAGGTGAAGACCCCACCGCTGACGGTGACGCAGGCCCCTGCGGCGCAGACGGCCCAGTCGCCCGATCGGCGCTCGACCTTCTCGTACGCACTGCCGGCGCCCGGGAGGATCGGGAAGCGGACCTCGGTCAGGATCTCGCCATCGGCAACCTTGGTCTCGTACGGACCCTCGTGGAACTCGCGCATCGCGACGGTGCGCTTGCCCTCGGCGTTCTGGATGACGACGGTGCCGCGCAGCGCTGACCCGACCGCTGACAGGTCCTCTGCCGGGTCGGCCTGGCACATCGAGCCGCCCATGGTGCCCTTGTTGCGGACAATCGGGTCGGCGATGACCTTCTCCGCCTCGCGGAAGATCGGGTAGTGCTCGAACAGGATCGGCGAGGCGAGGATCTCGGCGTGGGTGACCATTGCGCCGATGACGATCTCGTTGCCCTCGACACGAATGCCGCGCAGTTCGTCCAGGTCGTTGATGTCAACAAGGATCTCGGGCCGCGCGAGGCGCAGCTTCATCATCGGCAGGAGGCTGTGGCCCCCTGCGAGGAGACGTGCTTCTTCGCCGTGCTGCTGAAGCAGAGCTAATGCATCAGCAACGGACGTTGCGCGGACATAGTCCACAGGTGCTGGTGTTTGCATCCGTTACGCCTTTCCGTTCTATTGGATTCGTCGGCACGTGCCTTCACTGCTGGAAAACCGGTGGTGCTTACCTGGCGATGAGCCACCAGACGACGCCGACCACGATGACGAGGCCGATCACGACGGGGACGAGGCGCTTGAGCACGGGCGCTCCGGCGCTGCCGAGCAGGTCGATGCTGTCGGCGGTCTGGATGACGGGTGCCGCGACGACCTCGCCGGGGGCCGCAGACTCTGCAGCGCTGCGCGAGGCGATGACTGCCTGCAGGTTGTTGGCGAACTGGTCGATGAGCTTCTTGGAGACGTCGGTGATGACGCCCTTGCCGAACTGGGCCACCTTGCCGGTGATCGTGAGCTCGGTGGTGACGTCGGCGCGAGTGCTGTTCGGGCCCTCTGACACGAGGACGGCGGTGATGAGTGCCGAGGCCGAACCTCCGCCTCGGATCTCCTTACCGCTTGCCTCGATGACCGCGGTGTGCGAGGCCTCGTCGCGCTTGGTGAACTTGCCCTCGCCGTTGAAGTTCTGCGTGACCGGGCCGAGCTTGACCTTGACCGATGCCGTGAACTCTTCGCCGGTGAACGACGTCAGCGTGGCGCCCGGCATGCACGGCGCGATCGACTCGACATCGAGCAGGGTTTTCCATGCCGTGTCGATGTCTGCCGGCACGATGAATGAGTTCTGCAATTCCATAAATCCTCCATGGGTTGCGCGCGCGCGGAGATCGCGGGCGCGACAGGCGTGCTCGTGTGACGTGGGTCAACCTAGCCTCGACGGGGCCCGCCCGCTAGAGGCAATGCGATGTTCGGGATCCGAACTCACGTCCTGCGTCATACGCTGGCCGGGTGACCTCAGCATTCGTTCAGATTCACCTGTTCGCCGCTGCCCGCGCGGCCGTTGGCGCCGCTACCGTCGAAGCCGCCCCGGGGTCGCTGGGCGACCTGCTCACCGGCCTCGAAGCGAGGTATCCGTCCTTCGTGGCGGTGCGGCCCCGGTGCAGCTTTCTCGTCGACGGCCTCGCCGTGCATGGGGATCCGAGCGAGGTCCTCGTTGGTGCAGGCAGCACCGTCGATGTGCTGCCCCCGTTCGCCGGAGGCTGATCCCGGATATCGGGTCCCCGAGCGGATTTATCCAGATATGTCTGTTTCTAGCCGCCGATTGCCGACATCGGACGATCCGGCTGGATGAACGACGGGTCGTTGATGCCGTGGCCCGGGAGCTTGGCGAAGACCGACGACGCAAATAGGCGGGCGATCCGGGCCCGTCGCTCCGGCTCGCTGAGCGACGAGTCGCGCAAGGTCGCGCGAACATCGGTCTCGTCGCGGGCGAACAGGCAGTTGCGGATCTGCCCGTCAGCGGTGAGCCGTAGCCGGTCGCAGGCCGCACAGAAGGGCTTGGAGACGCTCGCGATGATGCCGACGGTCATTGGCCCGCCGTCGACCGTGAACTCCTCGGCCGGCGCTGACCCACGGGTCGGCACCGGCACCAGGTCGAATTCGCTCGACAGGATCTCGAGGATCTCGGCGGCCGAGATCATCTCCGACCGCTCCCAGGCGCCTTGCGCATCGAGCGGCATCTGCTCGATGAACCGCAGGTACCAGCCGTGCTCGACCGCGTGGCGAAGCAACGGGATCGCCTCGTCGTCGTTCACGTCGCGCATGAGCACGGCGTTGACCTTGAGGGGACGCAGCCCAGCGCGCTGCGCTGCCTCGATGCCGGCGAGGACGTCCGTGAAGCGATCTCGGAAGGTGAGCTTCTTGAACCGGTCGCGATCGAGGGTGTCGAGGCTGACATTGACCCTCTCGAGACCGGCGTCGGCCAGCGGCTGCGCCAGGTCGGTCAGGCGCAGCGCATTCGTGGTGAGCGACACGCGTGGCGACAGGGGCAGGGCGCGAACGCGTCGGACGATCTCGACGACGTCGGGGCGGAGCAGCGGCTCGCCACCGGTCAGGCGGATATTGGTGATGCCCTCCTCGGTCGCGACCTCGATCACGAGCATCAACTCGTCAAGGGTCAGGAGGTGGTCGCCCGGGAGCCAGTCGGCGAAATCGGGCGGCATGCAGTACGAGCAGCGCAGGTTGCAGCGATCGGTCACCGAGACCCTCAGGTCGCGGTGGACTCGTCCGTATGTGTCGATCAGCCCGCTCATGCGCAGTTCACCCACTCGTCAGTCCCGTCCGAGAACACCTGATGCTTCCAGACCGGGAGTCGTTCCTTGGTGAGGTCGACGAGAGCCTCGCATGCGCGGAAGGCCTCGCCGCGATGCGCGGTGCCGACCACGGCGATGAGGGCGGCATCCCCGATCGACAGGGGACCGACACGGTGGGCCACGACGAGGCTCACGAGATCGAACCGCCCTGCAATGGTTTCGGCGACGTCCCGCAGCACTTCGGCGGCCGACGGGTGGCCCTCGTACGTGAGCGAACTGACGTCGCGCCCATGGTCGTGATCGCGCACATTGCCGCTGAATGACACGATGGCCCCCGCACGATGATCCGCGGCGAGTCTTTGCATCTCGGCGAGGTCGAGGGGGTGCTCGGTCACGTCGACCGACCGGATCACTGGCATCCGGACATTATTAACCCTGTCATCCGATCCCGTCGGATATGGGCAAAGTCCACCAGGCATGAACTGACGGACCCGCAATGAGGGAGGCAGCAATGCGCGATGTGCTCAAGGAACTCATCGAGGTGCGACGTCGCGGTGATCGCGCCGCGATGGCCACGGTCGTGCGCACCTGGCGGTCGGCGCCGCGGCCCGCAGGTGCCTCCATGCTCGTGACG
>WLND01000160.1 GCA_009726075.1 Actinomycetota bacterium | reverse complement strand
GGCGGGTGAAACAGGCTGCCCTGCTGCCGACCACCGTTCCACTGGTCCTGCTTCGGCACACGGCGGCGGTGAAGCGCTCCGACTTCCGCGGCAAGCCCGATGCCGAGCGCCCACTCTCCGGACGGGGACGAAGCCAGGCGAAGGCACTTGTCGGCCTCCTTGATTCGTACGGCCTCGTCGACGTCCACTCCTCCGACGCAACGCGCTGCCACGACAGCGTGCGCAAGCTCGCGAAATCCCTGTCGACGGGGGTGCAGCAGGAGCATGCCCTGAGCGAGGAGGGATTCGCCGCCAGCCCAGAGCGGGCTGCCAAACGGATGCGCCGCCTGACCCTTGAGCAGGTGCCGTTGGTCGTGTGCTCGCACCGGCCCGTCCTCCCGACCCTGCTCGAGTCCGCCGCATCCGTGTTCGGCGCCGACGCCACCGGACCTCTGTGGGATCCAAAGATGCCGCCCGGTGGCTTCATCGTGTTGCACCGATCCTTTTCCGATGGGCAGGAGCCGACGTTGGTGGCAATCGAGCGCCACACGGTCGACTGAGAGCACGTTGACATGCTTTAGACAGGTTCTGTTCATCGTCCGTTCATGATTGGTCGTGCGACCCGTCACCCTGACTCCTTATGTTCATCTTGTGCTCACCAACGAGCCCCTTGTCAACGGAGGAATACCGTGCGAACCATCAAGCCCCTGCTGACGACCGTCAGCATCGTCGCCGCTGGCCTCACCCTTGCCGCCTGCGGCGGTGGATCCACGAGCGCAGGTGATTCGTCGCTTTCCGGACAGGTCGGCATCGACGGCTCCTCCACGGTCTTCCCACTGACGGCCCTGGCCGCCGAGGACTTCCAGACCGTGAATTCCGGCGTGCAGGTGAAGGTGGGCTCATCGGGCACCGGCGGCGGCTTCGAGAAGTTCTGCCGGGGCGAGTCCGATGCCAATGATGCGTCACGGCCGATCAAGGACGATGAGGCAGCCGCCTGCGCCAGCGCAGGCGTGGCCTACGGCCCGTTGACCGTTGCGGTGGATGCGCTCACCATCGTGGTGAGCAAGGACAACACCTGGGCCACCTGCCTCACTACCGACCAGCTCGGCGCCATCTGGGCCCCCGGCTCAACCGTGGCGAACTGGAACGAGATCGACCCATCGTTCCCGGCAGAGCCGATCAAGCTCTTCGGCCCCGGCACCGATTCGGGCACCTTCGACTACTTCACCGGCGTCATCAACGGCGAAGAGGGAGCCAGCCGCACCGACTACACGCCGAGTGAGGATGACAACGTCATCGTCCAAGGCGTCTCAGGCAGCAAGGGCGGCCTCGGCTACTTCGGCTTCACGTACTACGAGGAGAACGCCGACAAGCTCACCGCAGTGCAGATCGACTCCGGTTCCGGCTGCGTGGCGCCCAGCGCCGCAACGGCCCAGGACGGCACGTACGCGCCGCTGTCACGGCCGCTGTTCGTCTACCCCTCGATCGCAGCCCTGGCTCGTCCCGAGGTCGCCGCGTTCTTCCAGTACTACGTCGACAATGACGCGTCGATCGCTGAGGGCGCTCAGTACATCCCGCTGAACGAGGCACAGCGGACGACCCTCAAGGCCGACTTCGCTGCGCTCCTTGCCCAGGCAAGCACTGCCCCGTCGCCCATCGCCTCCTGATCGACAGTAGATTCACGATTGTGAGCAGACCGCAGATCGCCGTGTCTGCTGCAGGGGGCCTCGGCTCCCTGCAGCAGACACGCTCACGTGTCGGCGAGAAACTGATCCGTGCCGTCCTTGTCGCAGCAGCGGCCGTATCGATCCTCACCACATTCGGCATCGTCATTTCGGTCGTGGTCCCCACGATCGAGTTCTTCTCTGAGGTATCGGTCACCGATTTCCTCTTCGGTACTGTCTGGACGCCCCTGTTCGCGGACGGGCAGTTCGGGGTGCTCCCGCTTGTCACGGGCACCCTGGTCATCACGGCCATCGCGGTCGTGGTCGCACTGCCGCTCGGCCTCGGTGCCGCCGTCTACCTGTCGGAGTACGCCTCCGACCGCTCTCGCCGGGTACTGAAGCCGACCCTCGAGTTGCTCGCCGGCATCCCCACGGTCGTCTTCGGCTTCTTCGCCCTCGAGTTCGTCACCCAGATGCTCCTCGTCCGCATTTTTCCCGACATCGACATCTTCAACGCCCTCTCCGCGGGCCTTGTCATGGGCGTCATGATCATCCCGACGATCGCGTCGCTCTCGGAGGACGCGATGGCTGCGGTCCCCAGCGGGCTGCGCGATGGCTCGTACGCCCTCGGGTCGACCAAGCGCCAGACGGCCATGAAGGTCGTGATCCCCGCTGCGCTGTCAGGCATCGTCGCCGCGTTCGTCCTCGGCATCTCTCGCGCAATCGGCGAGACCATGATCGTCACGATCGCGGCCGGACTCGAACCGAACCTCTCGCTGAACCCGCTCCAGGGCATGCAGACGATGACCTCGTACATCGCCGCCGCCGGATCCGGCGACCTGTCGACCGGGAGCATCGAGTACAAGTCGATCTTCGCGGTCGGCTTCCTCCTCTTCGTCATGACCTTCCTCATGAACATGGTGAGCATCCGCCTCGTTCGCCGATACCGGCAGGCCTACCAGTGACCGCGCAGAGTCTCGTCGTTGCCACGGCCCCGCTCGATCTCGCGGGAAGCGGCCAGCCGCTCAAGGACCGCGCATTCCGCTGGATGCTCTTCGCTGCGCTCACCGTCGGCGTGGTCACCCTTGCCGTCCTCATCGCCTACGTCACCATCAAGGGCTGGCCGCGCCTGAATTCGACGCTCTGGACCAACATGCCGTCGATTCGCCGGCCAGAGCGTGCCGGAGCCCAGTCGGCCATCACCGGCACGCTGTGGGTCATCAGCTTCACGGCGATCTTCGCGCTCCCGACCGGCATCCTGGCCGCGCTGTACCTCGAGGAGTTCGCCCGACCGAACAGTCGATTCCAGCGACTGGTCGAGATCAACATCCAGAACCTGGCCGCCGTGCCGTCGATCGTCTACGGCATCCTGGGCCTTGCGGTCTTCGCCCGGGCTCTGGCCCTGGGTCAGAGCGTCATTACGGCAGCGCTCACCCTCAGCCTGCTCATCCTGCCGATCATCATCATCTCGACCCGTGAAGCCCTGCGCGCCGTTCCCCGCAATATTCGCGACGGGTCGCTCGCGCTCGGCGCCACCGAGTGGCAGACCGCCTCCCGGCAGACCCTGCCCGCGGCAATACCCGGCATCGCCACCGGAGTGATCCTGTCGCTCTCGCGGGCCGTGGGCGAGGCGGCGCCGCTCCTGCTGCTCGGGGCCGTCACCTTCATCACGTTCAATCCGACCGGCCCGTTGTCGGGCTACACCACCCTCCCCATCCAGATCTTCAACTGGACGAAGGACTCGCGCGAGGAGTTCCAGATCCTTGCGTCCGCGACCATCGTGCTGCTGCTCGTGCTCCTTCTCGTGATGAACTTCGTGGCAATCTGGATCCGTAACCGCACGCAGAAGCGCTGGTAGGCACATGCGCCGAGAGGAAGTCATGCCCGAGCAATCCATCGAGATGCAGCTGTCGAGTGCCCTGACAGACGGGCGCAGCCAGGGCATCAGCGACGAGATCAGCAACGTCGTCTTCACCCTCGACGACCTGAGGGTGTTCTACGGCGACTACCAGGCCATTCGCGGCGTTTCGCTGACGATTGCCAAGAACGAGATCACCGCCTTCATCGGTCCGAGCGGCTGCGGCAAGTCGACCCTCCTTCGGTCCTTCAACCGCATGAACGACCTGATTCCCGGCGCCCGGGTCGAGGGCCTTCTCGCCTACCACGGCACCGACGTCTACGGGCCCGACGTCGACCCAATCGAGGTGCGCCGCCGCATCGGCATGGTCTTTCAAAAGCCCAATGTCTTCCCGAAGTCGATCTACGACAATGTTGCCTACGGCCCCCGGGTCAACCACATCAAGGGCAACATGGACGATCTCGTCGAGGAGTGCCTGACGAAGGCAGCCCTCTGGGACGAGGTCAAGGACGACCTGAAGAAGAGCGCCTACGCTCTCTCCGGCGGGCAGCAGCAGCGGCTCGTCATCGCCCGCTGCATCGCCGTTCGCCCAGAGGTCATCCTCATGGACGAGCCCTGCGCCTCTCTCGACCCAATCGCGACCTCGAAAATCGAGGAGCTCATGCGGCAACTCGCGGTCGAGTACACGATCGTCATCGTCACGCACAACATGCAGCAGGCCGCTCGCGTCTCAGATCGAACCGCGTTCTTCACCGCCGAACTCGACGAGGCAGGGGTGCGCCATGGCCGCCTCATCGAGTACGGCCCCACTCGCCAGATCTTCAGCGCTCCGCAGGACAAGCGCACCGAGGACTACATCTCCGGCCGGTTCGGCTAGGCACGCGTGAAGTGGCACTCCGCACCGGCCCTGCTCTGCTGTGGGGTTCTCGCGCTGCCGCTCGGCGCCTGCGCGACCGTGCAACCGGTAGCCACGCCACCGGTTGCAACGCCATCGACGGCACCATCGGCACCCACCCCGGCCGTCAGCGTCACCGCCAGCACATCACCCTCCGCGAGCCCCGTCGCGACTGCGGTCAGCGTGACGGCGTCACGCGGCACGGCACACCTGGCCATCTCGGTACTCACCACCGTCGTCGGCTTCGATGACGAGATCCAGGGCAATGGCGTCGCCGTCTTCGACTCCGGTGCAGCCGATATCTCCTGGGACTCGGTCGTCGGCCCGACCCGGGAGATCGTCACCGGCGACCAATTGTTCGTGCAGCTCGAACCTCCGTCAGGCGCGTGGCTCGAGATCCCGGCAGACGAGTGGACGCCGACCGCCGGTGCAGGACGCCCCCTTCAGGGACTCGATTCGCTGATGGGCGTGCGGGCAACCGGGGAGGAACTCCTCGACGGGGTTGCCACCACGCGCTACACCGGATCGCTCCCCCTCACCGGCAACACTGCGGGTCTCGGGCTCAACGAGCAGGCGCTGCGGCTCGTCGCCGCTGACCCTTCGGCTCGGCTCGAGATCACCGTCTGGGTAGACCAGCAGGGGCTGATCGTCCGGGTGATGCGCACGCTCGTGTCGACCACCGATGTCTCGGCCTCCAACGTGACCCGACTCGATGACTTCGGCTTGGCCGCAGCAG
>WLND01000016.1 GCA_009726075.1 Actinomycetota bacterium | reverse complement strand
AACCCCGTATCCAGGTCTTCTGCGCAACCAGCGCGGTGCCGATGAGCGTCAGGTAGCCCAGCACGATCGACCACCTCGCCAATCCGACTCCGCGCTGGGGCTCCGTGCTCGTGGTTACTTGGTCGTAGGCCATATGGCCAAGGACGATTGCCGGAAGGCAGGTGAGCGGGATCCACGCGAGGACGAATGCAACGACCGCGAGAGGATTCGCCGGGGCGCCGGCGGGCGCCGAGATGCTCACCCGCGAGGCCGTCGCATGGTGGCTCAGGGCCGACCACAGGGACACGAGAAGCAGACCGCCGGCCGGCACGATCACCAGGGCGCTGGTTCCGGCTATGTCGAATGCCTCGTAGCCGCTCAGCACGTAGTCCGGTCGCGCGCCCGCGTCGAAGGCCAGCACTGACGTCGGCCCGTCGAGCCTCACCGCCAGCATGTCCATCGCCCACGGAATCACTGCGACCGCCGTGAAGAAGCCGGCGGCCGCGCCGAGCGCGAGCACGCCCCCGCGGCGGCAGGTGAAGGCCAGCCACAGGATCGCTGGCAGGAGCCACACGATCGTGCGAGTGAATGCCCACACATTGCCATTCGAGAATGAGCTCAGCAGATCGCCGGGGTCGAGCCCGTAGCCATACCCGCTGGTCCACGAAACCGAGCCGAGGACGGCGAGCACCCCGATGAGCAGCGTGGAATCGATGCCGAAACTCGCCCGGAGCGCGGGGGCAAGGAGCACCGGACGAAGCGCGGCGCCTATCCAGACGACGCAGGCCACGATGAGCACGGTCATGCCGAACAGAACTACTCCGGCTGACGCCAGGGTGGTGTTCTCTCCAGCGGCGATAGCGTTGACCCAATCGGTGCCGGCCGGCGGCTTCGCGAGCCAGACCACCTGACGCAGCTCGACCGAGGGAATCGCATCGACGAGCAGTGGACCAGCGAATCGGATTGCTACTGCAACGGCGAACGCGGTGAGGCCAAGTCGTCGTCGTGATGACGTGAACAGTGCCAGCACAAGCGCGACCAGGAGGACGCACCCGGGGATCAGCTGGGCCAGATTGTCCTGCGGCGCAGCGACATCGCGCGCACCACGATTATGGAGACCCGTCGTAATCACGAACCCGAGGGCCACCAGGGCAAAGACCGTGATCGGCGCGACAAGCAACCGGGTACTGGCATTCGCTGCCGAGATCGGCTTCGCCACGTCAACCTCCTTGCATGCGTGCTGCCCTAGCCGTGCGGCACAGGAAGGACCTCGTCGGCTCCGAGGGTAACGCCGGTGAGCGGCTGCGTCGAGAGGAAGACGACGGCATTGGAGATATCCTCGAGCGTCGGCCTTGGCCGGGCCGAATGCTCACGCTCATTGAGGGTCGCCAGGAACTCGTCGGCATCGGCTCCCCGGTATGACGACGTGGAGTCCAGGAGATTCGGCGCAACCGTGTTCACGCGCGACCCGGCGACCAGCCCGGCAAGCTCGGCCGTTCGGCGCCGGACGAAATCCCGGTCGAGGCCCTCGCTTCCGGGCTCGGCGAGCACGTTCACGATCGACCCGCCCATCTCGGTGAGCGCCTGGTCGAACGCTGCGCGGACGAAGGCCTCGCCGTGCTCGCCGAATACCGGCACGAGGTCGGTGTTCACGACGCAGTCCAGTCCATTGCCCAGTCTCGCGGCGCGGCGTACCGCAAGGGCGTAGGAGTCGACGTCGGCGAGGTCGGCCTGGACGTGAGCCCTGGCGAAGTGCGAGGTTCGGTGCGATTCGTCCGTCCCGACGACGAACCAGCCATGGGCCATGAATCCGGAGCCGATGTACTCACCGATCAGCGAATGAATCCCCGTGACAAGGACGCTGGGCCCGTGATTTGCTGGCATGCCAGCATCCTCTCACCTCGGCTTCAGGATGGACGTTCCCCCGGGCCGGTCCATCGAAACATCCCCAACCGGCGAGGCTGGTACCTCGGGTGAGCTGTTCGGCATACGCTGGAGGGCGTGCGAAGGATCCTTCCGCTTGCCCTGGCAGCCCTGCTGGCATGCGCTGCCGTGTGGCCCGCAGATGCCGCCAGCGCGAAGACCTTCGACACCTGGCCGTCCGTCACGGCAGCGCTCTCGGGCCTGCAGACGCCCTGGGAGCCGCGTCACACGATCGGCCTCACGCTCGACCCGAAGCTCGGCATCGACGTGACCCGGTGCACCGGCAAGAAGGGCTACCTCATCCACGCCCGCTACGCATCGCCCCGGAACCGCCGGGCCTTCTCGATCGTCGAGCAGCCGAACGGCGTCAACTGCGTACGGACGAACATGTCGGGGTACGGCCGCATCGGCATCGTTCGAGTGCTCGGCTACACCTTCGACATCTACGGCCGCTGCAAAGCGGCGAGGTGCCCCGGGTGGACAGTCGTGAAGCGCGGACTCGTCCGCATGCGTCCGGCGAGCCCGGGCGCTTCCGTCTCGTCCGTCCGAATCGCGACGAAGGGGCTGACCTACGAAGAGGTCCGCTGGCTCACCGAGGGCCTAGCCCTCCCCTCCTTCAACTGAGCACGCTCTCAGCCTCCCTTCAGGGTGTCCACAGGCAGGGCCAGGTTCCGGTTGCACAGCCTGCCGAGCGCCCCAAGACTGGTAACGCGAGCGAGACGATCACCCATCCGTGGGCGTCGAAGCGCCGCATTTCCATTCCAGCGCAACGTGATTATTCAAGGAGCACCGTGAACTCGACGAACTACCGCATGGTCATGCAGGGCGCCGCAGTGATGCTCGGCCTCGCAGGCATCATCGCGGTCCACGTCCTAGACCTGCAGGGAAAAATGGAGGAGGTTCCCTATCTCGGATTCGCCTACATCGGGGCGATCATCGCCTCAGGCGTCCTCCTCGTGCTCATCGCGACGAGGCCCTCTCGGGAGGTCTTCCTCGCTTGCTCGGCGCTCTCGGCGGCAATCCTCGGCGGCTTCATCGTGAATCGGACCGTAGGAATGCCGAACGCCATGGACGACATCGGCAATTGGTTCGAGCCGCTCGGCATGCTGTCGGTGGTGTGCGAGGTCTTCGTCCTCGTCATGGGGCTGGTTGCCGCGCGCACCTTCGGCCAGGCTTCATCATCAGACGAGCGCTCTGCAGGCAAGCGCGTCCGCGTCAGCGCATAGCTCCGCCCCTCCCCTGGTCTTGTCCAATCCCCCATGCCCGGCCCTCGGCTCAACCTTCCCTCAGGAACGGTTCACTAGGGTCAATGAGTGACCGAGACTAGGAGGAGGGGGGCCATCGGGACCGGCGCAGTAGCCATCGTCCTCGTTCTCATAGCGACTGCCCTGGCCCTGACCGGGAGGCACGACCAAGGAGCGGCGAGCGGCCCCGACCCCTGCAATGTTTGAAGGTGCATGCATAAGTCATGAGTTCAACTCCTATTGCGAGCCTCCTATTCGCCTGACAGTAGTCGATCTAACCCGACATCGCTTGGCTCCGACCGGCGAGGAGTAGTCTCAAGGAGGCAATACTCTCGCACCGTTCGGGGGCACGATGAACATGATTCGGCAGGGCAGAACAACCCTTCGATTGAGTGCCGTTGCGACGATAGCGCTCAGCGGTCTCGCCCTCATCGGCCTGACTGCACCGCCGGCGAGCGCCGAGGTCAGCGGCATCAGCGCCTGGGTCATCAGCGGGAGAACTGGCGAACCGGACCCGTCGGCCGTGAGCGAGAATCAGATCCAGTTCGGCTTCGGATTCAGCGACAGTTCGGGTGCCTCCGACGTGCGATTCGATCGCCTCTCGTTCGGCTACACCGTCACCGGCGAGGGCCGCACCATCGCCTCAGGTTCGTCCAATCCCGGCGTCACCTACATCTCGGCGGGCACCGCGCCGAGCCGCTACATCGACGCGGTCGACCTTCGCGACCTCCGGGCCGGCACCACCTACACAATCAGCGTGTGGGCTCTCGACCACGGTCAGCGCTTCACGAACTCGATCGACGTGACCACCCAAGCCCGCATCGCGCCGCCGGGGGCACCGACCGGCGTGACGGCCGTTGCTGCGACGACATCGGTCACCGTCGCCTGGAGCCCTCCCTCATCCGACGGAGGCGCTTCGATCAGCGGCTACACGGTGACGGCCAGCCCAGGGGGGCAGAACTGCAGCACCGTGGCAATCTCCTGCACCGTGTCGGCGTTGACCACCGGCGCGACCTACACGTTCTCCGTTCAGGCGGCGAACTCATCCGGTCCGGGCCCAGCATCGTCAGCAACGGCCCCCGTGCGGATGCCGCTCGCGACGCCGACGCCCAGTGCGTCACCCACGTCGTCGTCTGGCCCTTCGTCGGGGTCGTCCTCGTCCTCATCGGGTTCATCGGGGTCATCGTCATCCGCGAGTTCATCGGTGAGCGCCGACGACCTCGGCTCGATTGACCCGGTCGAGGACACGGTCGACGGCGAACTCGCGATCGCCAAGGTCGAGGGCGGCTACCGACTTCGCATCGACACGAACAGCCCCGAGACTGCGTTCACCATCGTTGCGCGCAAGCCCAACGCCAAGGTCCTCAAGTGGGCCCTCGATACCAAATCGAGCGGGGCCGTCGTGTTCACGACGAAGCGCAACCTGGCCGGCTACACCCTGAGGCTGCGGATGGAGGGCGAGACCCTCGACGTGGTGAAGGTGAGCTGATCATTCGCAGCGGACGGACGCTTGTTGCCCCTGTGTCCACGGTGGCGCGTGAGGTGACGAATCCGGCGTAGAGTCTTCTCGATGCCAGCCCACATGACGTCGCCGACGCGCGCAGCGCTCCCCCGGCTCGCGGCCCTCGCTGCGACCGTGATCGCAGCCCTCCTCGCGGTCGCTGTCGCCGGTCCGGTCGCAGCCGGCGTTCCGGCCTCCCTCCCCGCGCAGAGCGCCACCATCGCACTGCCGGCCCCCGGTACCTGCCCCGTCAATGCACGATTCGCGAAGCACGACTTCCGGGCGATGTGGATCGCCACGGTGGTGAACGTCGACTGGCCGTCCAGGCCAGGGCTCAGCGTGGAGAGGCAGCAGGCAGAAATGCGCGCCTGGCTCGACCTCGCCGTGAAGGACAACTTCAACGCAGTGGTGCTGCAGGTGCGGCCCTCCGCCGATGCCTTCTGGCCCTCGACCTACGAGCCGTGGTCGAAGTGGCTCACCGGCCATCAGGGCCAGGACCCCGGCTACGACCCGCTCGCCTTCGCTGTCGACGAGGCCCACAAGCGCAATATCGCCCTGCACGCCTGGTTCAACCCGTACCGCGTGAGCATGACCGGCAAGCTGGCGAAACTCGCTCCCTCGCATCCGGCCCGGCTTCACCCAGACTGGGTCGTCCGAAAGGATGGCAAGCTCTACTACAACCCGGGTATCCCCGAGGTTCGCGAGTTCGTCACCAACGCGATCATGGACGCCGTCACGCGATACGACATCGACGGCGTTCACTTCGACGACTACTTCTACCCGTATCCCGGCTCGGGCAAGCCCTTCAGGGACAAGGCCGCGTATGCCGCAAACGGCGCGGGGTTCGCGAACCGGGCCGACTGGCGCCGGGCGAATATCGATGCGCTCATCAAGGGCCTGCACGACCGCATCAACGAGGTGAAGCCATGGGTCCAATTCGGCGTCTCGCCCTTCGCCGTCTGGCGCAACAAGTCGACCGATGCGTCGGGCTCTCAGACCAGGGCCGGCATCGAGACCTACGACGACCTCTACGCCGACACCAGGCTCTGGCTCCGCGAGGGCTGGATCGACTACGTCGTGCCACAGGTCTATTGGACGCGCGGATTCAAGATCGCCGACTACGACACGATCGTGCGCTGGTGGGCCGGCGAGGTCGACGCTGCTGCAGCGGCAGGCCATGCGGTTGGCCTGTACATCGGCGAGGCCACCTATCGAGCCGGCACGACCATCAACCATGACTGGCACCAGCGCAATGAGCTGAACAGCCACCTCACGTTCACCGCCGGAATTCCGGAGGTGCAGGGCAATATCTACTTCTCGGCAACGCATGTGCGGGCCGACAGGCGCGGCACGACGACCAAGCTCGTCAAGCGCTGGTACTCGCACCCGGCGCTCCTGCCCGTCGTCGGTGATCCGACCGGTGCACCACCGCTGCCCCCCGCCAACCTGCGCGAGGACAACGGCTCCCTCACCTGGGCCGGCAGCGACCCATCAGCCGTGACGTACGCGATCTACCGGGTGGCGGCCACATCACCCGGCGGGTGTGACCTCGCCGACGCCCGGAATCTCGTCGCCACCATTCGTGGCACCGGCGATTCGATGCAATGGACCGACACCGAACCGTCGGCAGATGCCACCTACGTCGTCACGTCCGTCGACCGCAACGGGCATGAGAGCGCCGGCGCACTGGCGAACGTCGCATAGTGTGGTGGCCAATCCAACCGAACAACGAAGGCAGCCCCCTGTGCGAATGATGAGACTGTCACTGGCGACTGCGGTCGGCATCCTTGCGATGTCGCAGAGCGGCGTCGCCTCGGCCGCCACGGTGAATGAGGCCTACGCAGATTCGTGGATGCTCGACCACACCGCGAAAATCGCCAGCGAGTTCCGAGCCAAGAGCCAGCAGATCACCCTGACAGGCGTCGAGGGCAATGACGGACCCTCGACCACGATCAGCAAGGTCAACATCGACGGCAGCTTCGAGCAGTTCCGCGACGGCGAACTTTCGCTCGTGTCGGATGGCAACAGGGTGTTCGAGCTCGGTTCAGACGGCAAGTGGCACCGCCTCCGCACTTTCGAGGTCATGCGCGGGGTTCCGTCGATGCTCACGAACGCGATCGTCCCCAGCCAGGACAGCGACTCGGCCGAGATCACCTACCGCATCAAGGGGAACTCCTTCACCGCCACGTTCACTCGCGATGGCGAAGAGATCACCTCGACGGCGACCTTCGCCCGCCGGCGGTTCACCTCGACCTCGCCCGGCCGCACCGTCGACGTGCGCCCGGTGCCGCCTGTCGAGGTCGCGATGCCCAAACCCCGAGACATCGGCGCACCGAAAGCGCACGGCAATGCGGAGATCATCGCCTTCTAGGAGTGACGACCGCTTTCGAGCTGGTCGCTGAGGTGGCGGACGAGCACGCCGATCGCTCGCATGTCGCGCATGACCGCGGCACGCTCATCAGCGTTCGCCGGCTCCCAGTTGGCGATTGCCGCGTATGCGACCTGGCCAGAGTCTCGCGAAACCAGGCCGCAGTCCGCGCGCACTCCATCGTCCGTCCCTGTCTTGTTGATCAGCGACACTCCCGTTGACGGGCCGGTGTGCGCGAGCGGATCAAGGTCGAATGCCGACGCCACCATCGAGAGGTCGGTGTTCAACGCGAGCCACCCGGAGAGCATTCGTGACTCCTCCGGCGAACCGAGTGCACCGCTCCCGATGCGCGCGAACAACCGGGAAAGGTCAACCGCGGATCCGGACGACAGCCGCGACGGATCAGAGGGGCCACGATGGTCGCGGACGTAGTCATGGAGTTCGATGGTGCCAAGACCAAGCCGCGCGGTCGTCGTGGTGAGCCTGTCGAGGCCGATCCTACGAAGGAGGACGTTCGTGGCCAGGTTGTCGCTGGTCGCGGACACGAGCACCGCGGCGTCGTGAATCGTGAGCGCATTGGCGTCCAGGTACTGCCAGATGCCCGAATCACTCACCGCTTCTGCCGACGTTCGCACGAGGCGCTCAGTCGGGTCGATGCCGCCGTCGCAAATCCCGTGAGCCACTTCGGCCAGGAGGACGAGTTTGCCGACACTCGCCGTCGAGAGGACGGTCGATGCGTTGTGATGTAGCGATACGCGGCGGAGATCCGTCCCGTCCGAGGCCGTGGACGTGATCGCAATCGACCACTCCGAGCCATCCGACTCAAGCATCATGGGGAGCTGGCGCCAGCCCTCCTCGTCATCGACGCTCATCGCCGATTGACCGTAGCCCTCATTTCCAGGGGTCCTCGAAGGATGTAGCTGCGGGTGTATGGCCCGGAGTCGGCAGACGGCACGATCGATTTCACGTGCTCAGCCAGGACCTGCCAGGCGATCACCGACTCCATTCGCGCCAACCCGGCCCCGATGCACATGTGCGGACCCTGCCCGAAGGCCAAGTGGGCACGTCCATGCTCCCGATCGGGGTCGAACGCATCCGGCGACTCGAACACGCGCTCGTCACGGTTCGCGCTCGCAAGGGAAAGCATCACCAGCTGGCCCGGTTGGAGGGCGACACCGTCAAGGTCGGTCTCGCGCGTGACGACGCGCATCGCATGCTGGGTGGGCGAAGCAAGCCGGACGGCCTCCTCGACCACATTCGTCGCGAACTGCGGGTTCTCGCGGATCCGCTGCCACACCGTCTCATCGGCGCCGAAGAGCCTGATCGATTCTGCGATGAACTTGCCCGTCGTCTCGTTGCCCGCGACGACCAGCTCCCGCAGCAGCGTGAGGAGCAGTGACATCTGCACGCCCTCACCGCCGTCGTCCGCTCCATCCTCGGCAATGGCCCCTGCCAGTTCGGCGATGAGACCCGGCTCCGGACGGTCCCGATTTGCCTCGAGCACCGCTGCCATCGTCAACTGGAAGTCGAGCAGATCGGCCTCGTAGCTCACCCACTGCGCCGCTGACGGGTTCGAGCCGATCGTCGCGACCGCAGCCGTCGACCAGCGCCTGATGTCGTCGCGTCGCTCGGCGGGGAGTCCGAGGACCCGTGAAATCGCCCAGACCGGAAGCGGCTCGCCGAACATCGCCTGGAAGTCGATCTCCTCACCGTCGGGCAGCGCGGCCGCCAGCTCCTCGGCTGCCGCGCGAACGAGTGGTTCGAGTGCGGTCAGCCCGCGCGGCGTGAATGACTTGTTCACCATGCGGCGCAGCCGCGTGTGCTCCGGTGCGTCGTTCGTGCCCAGAGCGCTGGTGTACGGCCAGCCCTGCGCCCGCAGCGCCCCAACCTCGTCGGCGATCTCGGCCGGCACCGTGTGGTGCTTGTTGATCCTGGACGAGTACGTCTCTGGATCGAGCAGGACGGTTCGCACGAGCTCGTGGCGAGTGACGAGCATCCAGTTGTCGGGGGTCGTCGGGCACACTCCCCCGGCTGCCCGCGCCCGGGCCAGGCACCCGACCGGATCGTCCAGGAACTCGTCCGATCGGACAGCGATGGCCGGGCGGTCGATCACGCCGAGGCCGCGCTGAGTTCCGCGATCTCGTCACCACTCAGCGTCAGGCCGGCCATCTGCAGCAGCTCGGGCAACTGTCCGACGACCCGGGCGCTGGCGATCGGTGTCGCCACGGTCGGCTGCGCTGCAAGCCACGCAAGGGAGACCGCGGTGACGCTGACGCCGTGGGCCGCGGCGACCCTGTCGAGAACTGCCAGGACTCCAAGGCCCCGCTCGTCGAGGTACTTGCTGGCATTCTTGATGCGCGCGCTCTCGACCTCGGTGCCCTCGCGGTACTTGCCCGTGAGGAATCCGCTGGCCAAGGAGTAGTACGGCAGGCTCACGAGGCCATTCGCCTGGACCACGTCGCGAAGCGCGCCCTCATACTCGGCGCGATGCACCAGGTTGTAATGATGCTGCAGCGCAATGTAGCTGCCGAAGCCCTCGCTCGCCGACACGTCGAGGGCCGACTGCAAACGCTCGGCCGTGTAGTTCGATGCAGCGATGTAGCGCACCTTGCCCTGCTTGATTGCCGCATCGAACGCACCCAGGGTGTCGGCCTGCGGGGTCTCGAGGTCGTCATAGTGCGCGTAGTAGAGGTCGACGCGGTCGGTCTGCAGGCGCCGCAGCGAGTCGTCGAGGGCCGCTTCGATATTGGCTGGCGCAAGGCCCGCACGGGTGGGAAGGCTGCTCACCTTGGTCGCGATCACGATCGAATCTCGGTTGCCGCGCGACGTCATCCAGTTGCCAAGAATGGTCTCGGACTCACCGCCGCTATTGCCGGGGATCCAGTGCGAGTAGGCATCGGCGGTGTCGATGAAGTTGCCGCCGGCCGCGGCGTAGGCATCGAGTATCTCGAAGGACGTGGCCTCGTCGGCTGTCCAGCCGAAGACGTTGCCGCCGAGGCACAGGGGGTGGACGGTGAGGTCTGAACTGCCGAGTCTGATCATGCGCTCATCCTTTCGTACGGCCCGCCCACGCCGACCGCTGGCTCGCGATAGCCGGGTCCCGAAGCGATCGCGGCGCGGGCACCCCGGCCCGTGCGCCGGTTTGGGCAGGTTGCTGTCGCTGCGGGGGTTGGGTCGGCGGGCGGGAGCGACATCGTCCTGCCCGAACCCGGCAGGGAGCGTGAAGCAGAGGGCGTGGAGCCGGGGGCAGGGTCAGGGGGCGGGGGTCAGGGGGCGTGGAGCTCGGGGCCGGTGGCGGCGCGGACCTGGTCCTCGGTGACGCCGGGGGCGGTCTCGACCAGGACCAGGCCGTCCGGGGTGACGTCGATGACGGCCATGTCGGTGATGATCCGGTCGATGACGGCCCGGCCGGTCAGGGGCAGGGTGCACTCGGAGACGATCTTGCGGGAGCCGTCCCTGGCGACGTGCTCCATCATCACGATGACCCGCCGGGCGCCGTGGACCAGGTCCATCGCGCCGCCCATGCCCTTGACCATCTTGCCCGGGATCATCCAGTTCGCCAGGTCGCCGGACTCCGAGACCTGCATCGCCCCCAGGATCGCGATGTCGATGTGGCCGCCCCGGATCATCGCGAAGCTCGTCGCGGAGTCGAAGAACGACGCCCCCGGCAGGACCGTGACCGTCTCCTTGCCCGCATTGATCAGGTCGGCGTCGACGTCGGCGTCGGCCGGGTACGGGCCCGTGCCCAGGATCCCGTTCTCCGACTGCAGCACCACGTGGATGCCCTCGGGCAGGAAGTTCGGCACCAGCGTCGGCAGCCCGATCCCCAGGTTCACGTACTGCCCGTCGCGCAGCTCCCGCGCCACCCGCGCCGCCAGGCCCTCCCTCGACAGCGTCACGACCCGGCCCTCCCAGACGCCCCGGACCCGGCCGGCGACCCCGATACCCCGGCGCCGGCAGGCGCCGACACCGTCCGCTTCTCGATCCGCTTGGCCGCGACCTGCTCCCCGGTCAGCTCCACCACCCGCTGCACGAACACCCCCGGCGTATGGACGTCCTCCGGGCGGATCCGCCCCGGCTCCACCAGCCGCTCCACCTCCGCGATCGTGACCCGCCCCGCCGTCGCCGCCAGCGGATTGAAATTACGCGTCGCACGGTCGAACACCAGGTTCCCGTGCCGGTCGCCCACGCTCGCCCGCACGATCGCGAAATCCGTCACGATCCCCCGCTCCAGCACGAACTCCCGCCCCTCGAACACCCGGACCTCCTTGGGCCCCGACGCCACCGCCACCGACCCGTCCGACCCATACCGCAACGGCATCCCCCCATCCGCCACCGCAGTCCCCACCCCCGCCGGAGTGAAGAACCCCGCAATCCCAGCCCCGCCAGCACGCAACCGCTCCGCCAGCGTCCCCTGCGGAATCAACTCCACCTCCAGCTCACCCGACAGGAACTGCCGCTCGAACTCCTTGTTCTCACCCACATAACTCGCCGTTACCCGTGACACCCGGTGACCACCGAGGAGCAGGCCAAGACCCCAGTCATCGACCCCGCAGTTATTCGAGACCAGACTCAGATCGTCCACGCCGGAGGCGAGCAGCGCCTCGATGAGCACCTGCGGGATCCCGCACAGGCCGAAGCCACCGACCGCGACCGAGGCGCCCGAGCCGATATCTCGAACGGCCTCGGCCGCGTCCTTCACTACCTTGTCCACTGAAACCCTTCTCCGCCGAGAGTGCCGCGCCTGATCAAGAAATCGAAGCCCCTACTCCGGGGTGAGCCCACGATAGGTGTCCGAGAGGACGCGCACACCGGTTT